>JAHECH010000255.1:1116-6443 GCA_024641835.1 Deltaproteobacteria bacterium | reverse complement strand
AGCTCAGGCTTTACTTCATTCATGAATCTACCCCGGCATTTGCCGGATGAACCTAATTTTTGTAATCGGTGTGGAAGAGGGAAGGCCCCTCAGCTTTTGAGCTTCTTTGTATTAGACTCGATTCACTCGATTGAGATTATCCCGCTTCTTTGCCAAATTGGGGGTACATTCAATTAAGCAACACTTGCATCTTTCGGAAGTATCCGTCCAAAGAATTCGATTGACGTATTCTCTTGGTATCCTTAGCATTATTCAGTTTCACTGGCAGATGTCAAGATTTGGTTAACCCAATTGAGAAACGGAGGTGGAGCATGAAAGTTTCCCAAGGTATTGAGCAGTATTTCAACTATCAGCGTCTGAACGTGAAAAAAAATACGTTCAGGAATTATGAGGTCATCCTTGCCAATTTTCAAAAACATTTCGGTGACATAGAGCTTTCATCCATTTCGTCACAGGACGTGTTGGCCTTCATGACCGAGATGTCAGGCGAGGCAAAACAGTCCACCAAGAAGTTGCGGTTCACCCTTCTGGCGGCGTTTTTCAACTACATCAAGAACTCGGCCGATCCCGGCTCTCAAAACCCCTGCGACAATCCCGCGTTACGAAAACTCTTCAGGGCAGGGAGACCGATCCGATTCAAGATCCTGGAAAAGGACGTGGTCGATGAAATCATCTTCAGGACCCCAAATCCCAGGAACCGCCTCTTGCTCGAACTCATGGCCCGAGCGGGCATGAGAGTCGGTGAGGTCCTGCGACTCCGGCCCAAGGATATTGAAGACCGGAAGGCGATCATACGAGCCCCCAAGAGTGGGAAAGAGGCAGAAGCCGCCTTCCTGCCCCAGAAGGTCGCTGACCGACTCCATAGGTATATCGCTGACAAGGGTCTTGAGCCAGAAGAAAGGATCTTTCCCATAACCTATGCCGCCGCAAGGATCATTGTCAAAAAAGCCGGTGATCTGGTCGGCATCAGTCTGAAGCCACATGATCTGCGCAGACATGCTGCCACATATGCCAGTCGATCCGGGACGCCACTTGAAATCGTTTCCAAGGTTCTGCTACGCCATGCCAACTTGTCAACCACTCAAATCTACCTCGGAAAGATCAGCGATGCAGAGGCGATACGTTGGATCGACAATCTGCATGGGTAGTATACCACCAATCCGGCCTGAAGCTCTGAGGAGCTCGGCCCGGCGATATCAAAAAAACGTGGTCAGCTAGGATTCTGATGGTATCCTCGAAATGGTCGACGCCGGGACACTCAGTTTTCGGATAATTTATCTTTGACACCAAACATCAGCTGGAATGGTTGTAGTCAGCACCTTCTAAAAGCCATGTCAATACATCGATACACGTCCCCAAGCCACCAAAAATTTGTTATGCGTTTTCAACTTCCAAATATTTGTCCGATAATGCAATCGCAAGACTCTTTAACTCTTCGATCATAAATAGTATCTCAAAATCTTTTTTAGAATCATTATTTGTATTCCATAGTCGAACACCAACCCATTTATCGTTCTCATTTACTCCTTCTATATTTTGGTGAGCGATCCCATTGCGAAGTTTATTGATCAACCAGAGTTCACTTTTTCCTCTTAGATCCTTCTTATGACCTACTTTCACATTCAACACAGTCAAGTTCGAATTGGTTAAATCATTATCCGTTTGATCCTTCTCAACAAATCCAACCTTATCAGGGACCAGAGCAAGAAAATCATTGCCGATATTATCCTTAAATACTTTCTTTCTCCGCTTTTCATTTTCTGAGATTGTAACTATTAATCCAAGTAAACAATTCAATAAGAAGGTCACTTCTCTGTCTTTCTCTTCAAAACTTTGAAAATTCCCTTCAAGTATTTCCTTCGTTCGTTTGATAAAGTCTATTCTATAGTTATTTATTCCTGACATAGTATTCTCCCTTAGCTAATTTTCAAACCGGTTATAGTCTCAACGTTATTTTGCAATTGTATTGAAATATTTGTCAGGTCGATCTAATTTCCTTTGGATAATAATCTCGAATATCAACTGACACACAGATCCTTATCGCAGGCTTTATTGGAGCGAACAAAATCTAATGAAGAGTAAGGAACCTAGTATTAAAACTGCCTCGTCTCAAGAATGAATACCAGGATGGCAAGCTCAGTTCAACTCTGACAATTCAAACACCAAAAAAGGTGCATGGCATATCGGGGGTCAGAAAAGAAAGGGGATCTGAGGGAGGTAATACATATTCTGGCCATTCAGAAGCTATCCGCTCAGCTTCCTTATCGTCTTGTGGTACGGGCAATGCTGCCGTGCTGGCAGCCTCATGGAATTCTTTGATGGTATCTTCTATTATTGAGTGGTCAAGGATAGAAGGAAAGGACAACTCGATAGTATGGCAGAGTCGATCCAACTTGACATGAATACAATGCTTGTGGCAGGATTTGGTGAATTTCAGTATATCCCCATATCTGAGATAATTACGGAAGTTCGAAACCACTATCACGGCGTGATACAGCAAGCCGGGGGCCGAAATAAATGGTCTGTCGATCTTCCCAACATCCACCCAAGGTCTGATCGAGCGACCAATTTGGACGGTCACAGCGTGAGTAGGGAGTTTCACGAGCTTCTCGGAGAGGGCGTTTTTTTGAGGGTCATAGAACCACCTAGTATTGTTATAGCTGGTGCACAACTTCCAAAAAGATTGGTCTATGTCGCGTAGGAACTGCTCAGCACGGCGTAAATCGTCTTTGTGGGGCACGCGAAAGTGAGCAACTCTGTGTCTTATCTGGGAGAGCTCCTTCAATTTCACCTCGAGGATATCTTTCGGGGGAAAATACACAGAGAAATATCCCCATAGGGCATTGTCCTGAATGATTCTCCACAGCTCTCCAAACGTGATATAAGCTAACATGCTTTCCTGAGAGGTCACCATGTGAGTCAGTCGCTTGTCCTTTTCTCTGGGGTTAGGTTCCTTGGGTTTAGGTAAGTAGCTTTCCCAATCCTTCTCAGCACTCCGTAACTCGATATAGACCATCTGCCTTAGCCAAGTTTCAAGCTGCCAAAAGCGTGCATAAAGAAAGATCGTGTCTTCGGGAAGGCTAAAGTGCTCTGAAAATGTTTTTACTGAATCGGAATTTTCCATAGGAACATCTCTAATAGATAATTTGCTCTTTGGCATATTCCCCAAGTACTCTTTGTATATACACAAGCAGTCTTCCATCTCATAGGGTTTCAGTATTCGGAACTCTTTTGGGAAATTGCCCTTAGGAAGCGTTCTTGCTGTAATATCTAAATTAAGTGCCTTACGCCTTCTCTTGTGCCCGGGTGAATATACACCTCTTGGGGCTCAAAACCTAGATATCCTCCAATTCGATGGTCTGTATCACATACAGTTGATGCTCCGATAATCCTCATCATATTTCGTAGATAACTTGCCAATATTTTGCTGAAGACTTCCCGGATGGTATTATTGGCCGGAGAATCCTGAAATGATGACCGGCTTTCCACCATCCAAGCCAATCTTCAATTCTTGCAGGATGAAGATTTTCAAGGTTACTTGCATTATACCCAAATCACAGGAAATTATAGTATACTTTAAGAATGCGAAAAATCTCAAGGCTAGTCAAAACTGTCAGTTACTTGCCAAATGGTTGACTTTGGAAGGCCCTTTTTTTGTTGCTACTTGGATCACAATACTTGAAATTTGGAAGATCTGCCACTTCCCAAATAAGTGATAACCAGCGCTCAGACAACAAAACCCCACCTCTCCACTGAGAAATGGGGCCTCACTCTCACTCCATACTGCCCTCGCCTGAAGGTTCACGATAAAGGCTGAATTGTCATAAGAGATAGCGCAGAAGGATCACGTTGTCAACCCCGGTTGCAGCTCCAGGTGACCTCCAAATGATGGGAGGGGGCCGGCGCTCTCCTACCTACAAAAGCTTATGTGTGAGTGAAGGAGTGAAGTGAAAGACAATGCGAGTATCAACAGGAACAGTTTCAATCATGGGCAGCCCATTCAGCGCCGTCGTCGCAGTGCCGGGCATGCGCTCCGCTTATAATGCCACCTGTGCGAACGTATCGGGAACATCGCGGGTCTACCTCCTCCAACCGTTCGACCTTAGTCAGCATTTCAGGAATGACCCGATGAGCCGGGACTTTTCATCTTGGAGTTCGGTAACCGGTTCAATGGGCAAACAGAGCCCAAGCGGCGCCTCGGTTCAAATCCTCTACGAAGGCTCCATAGCCACGAGCGGCTCGACGTTCTACGCAGGCCCGAACAAGTTGCGAACGAGTGGAACATCGGTTTCACGGGTCTCCGGGAGCTACATGGCCAGGATTTCCACCCCCATGGTCGCCCCGGTCTGGCGTCTCGTGGTGGTTGGGGCATTCGCTGGTGCGTGCAACATGGTAATCTCTTATGGCCTAATGGTGGACTAGGGATGACAATTCACTTTTCCCTTCGATCGAGGATTTCTTTATTGCAAAGGCAAACGCTTAAATAAATAAATCCTCTAAAAACAATTAGTTACGGACAAAACGCGCGATCTTATAAGTCCTGCCTTAAAATAAACTCAAGCCCAAATTTTTTGCTTTACTTGAGGGTTTTTGGTTCACATAATAAAATTTTGGTACAGCCCATGCACCGGTAATGACCATGGCCCTGACGACCATCTCTAAGGAAAACCCCCTTGTCCTCGCCTCGGCATCGCCACGAAGACAAAGGCTCCTGGAACAAGTGGGTTTGCCCTTCGTGTCACTGCCCAGCAACATTGAGGAAGGGTTGACAGGCCGTGACCCATCGGCAAGCACTCTCCTTCTTGCTGAAAGAAAAGCCAGGTCTTTGCCCGACCATCCCGAGAGTCATTGGGTACTAGGTGCGGACACGACTGTGGTTCTCGGTGATACGGCCATCGGCAAACCGCGGGATCAGCAGGAGGCGATGACCATGCTCCTTTCCCTGAGCGGAAAGGAGCACAAAGTCATCACAGGCTTTTGCCTCATCGACCCCTTGGCCAGGTTAGCTCACACAGAGGCGGTGGAAACCCTGGTGAGGTTCAAGACCCTGACCGAGGAAGCGATCAAAGCATACGTTGCTACCGGTGAGCCTTTCGGAAAAGCGGGAGGTTATGCGATCCAAGGGATCGGGATATTTATGGTGGAGGGAATCACGGGATCATACACAAATGTCGTAGGCCTACCCATGTGCGCTCTTATCAAAGCACTCCTCGCTACAGGGGCTTTAGAGTCGTTCCCTCTTCTATCCTGACCTGAGTTTTACCCATAAGTGAAGTTACCGGACACTCCCCTCTTTCTCTGGCGGCAGATCTCGGAAAGAATGATCC
>JAHECH010000255.1:0-1106 GCA_024641835.1 Deltaproteobacteria bacterium | reverse complement strand
AACCCCTGCCCTACAGAGACATTCGGGGCAGGCGCGGGAGGAGTTACCGGTCTCTCTCTTCGTTTCCTCATTTTGAGAGAGACCCCCACGGCCCCGGCTCTCCCCGCCTTCTCTGGCGGCAGATCTCGGAAAGAATGATCCCCGCAGCCACAGAAACGTTCAGGGAATCAACGGATCCGGACCCCGGAACGCTGATGAGCTCATGGCACCTCTCCCCGGCAGAGCGGCTTAGTCCTGTGCTTTCATTGCCCACGACCAGCACGACATCTCTCGCCCAGTCGAATCGATAAATCGACTGAGGGCTCTCCCCTGCCGCGCCGATAATCCAGAACCCTTTTCCGCTGAGGAAATCGAGTGCTCTGCCGAGGTTTACGACTCTTGCAATGGCCAGATAGTGATGGGTACCTGCACATCTCTTTATGACCTTTCCGGTCACCCCTGCAGATCTGTCCTTGGGCAGGATAAGCCCTTGGACTCCAAAGAAAGCAGATGTCCGGATGAGGGCCCCCAAGTTCCCCTCGTCCGTGATGTGGTCCGCTGCGACCAAAAGGCCTGCGCCCGGGATCTTCGAGGCACTCTCCAGAACATGTTCCAGGTCAGAATAAGCGAAAGCTTTGCAGAATGCCAAGATGCCCTGGTGGTTGATGCCCGGTGCGATCTTCTCGAATTCTTCGGCTCTCTTGACAGAAACAGGGATTTCCTTTGCTTGCGCAAGTTGGATGATGTCGTCTGCCCTCCGCCCTCTTTTCCCCTCTCTTATCCAAATGGCAATTATCCCCTCTGATCCAAGGAGCAGGCTCTGTTTCACTGAATGAAAGCCTGGAGTCAGATGAGGACTTCTTTCGGGTTCCTTTCCTATGGCTGTCCTCCTCTTGACAGGGCTTGCTTCCGTGTGTGGAGCCACCAAATGAATAGAAACGTTTAAAAGTGTTTACATGGGGCAGCTATACTTGGAAAGGCCCCAGCCCTTTCCGTCGTGGGGCTCGTTGTAAAAGATCACTTTTCTGTGAGCCCACGCAAACACTTTTGAACGTTACGAAATGATTACGGGAACCGAGCGTCCCGCTCCGCAGGACTTGAAGAGCGGGCTGCAAAGCAGCCCTCGA
>JAHECH010000254.1 GCA_024641835.1 Deltaproteobacteria bacterium | reverse complement strand
AGTGGAACTCTTCGTGCGGAATCAAAAGAGGTTCATCGCTCCACAAAAACTGGCACCTACGACATCACGGTTACGGATGACAAGGGCGTCCTGATCGCGTCCTGCATGGCGCTTGCCTACAGGAAAGCAGAAAAGCTCCCATTTCTGAGTGAGATATAGTCACGCATAAAACCCTCCTGCTTCACGGGACGGTATAGTTTAGCTTTGCTCGCTCAAACGAAAGAAGGTTTAAGGTCCACGGTACAGGGCACAAGGAAAATACAATAAAATAAAGTGGTGCTTTTGGCCGTGAACCGTGGACCTTGTACCCTGAACCGTAGACTTTGACCTTTCGAAAACGGGCATGACCACTATACACGAGCGATATGGTGTTGGCCCCTCTATGGGGGCGGAACCTTTTGAATCAGGACGCTCGCAAAGCCATCCCGGCAAGCCGGGGTGGATCAGGAGAATGGGGAGGGGATTCTTTATCTTCAACGATTTATCGTATTGACAGGGAAAGACAAATTGAATATGCTATATTGAACGTTAATTATCGGTTGTTTGTATAAATCTCTTTTATTCAGTTACAATTATCATGTGGCAAAGGCTGGAAAGGATCTCAATGACCAGAGATATTCTCATACCCCATGACGACATTGTCGCAAAGATCGAAGAACTGGCGGAGCAGATTTCTTCCGATTATTCCGGCAAGGAACCCATTCTCATAGGCATTTTGAACGGGGTGATTTTTTTCTTTTCGGAACTGGTGATGAAATTGAGAATTCCTACCAGGATTGATTTCATCAGAGCTGCAAGCTATGGTTCCAGCATGACGTCGAGTGGTGCAATTCGATTCGTCAAAGATGTGGAACTCCCGCTAAAAGGCGAAGACGTCATTCTCATTGAAGATATCGTGGATACGGGCCTGACTTTGTGCCACATTGTTGAGCATCTCAAATCGAAGGAACCAGCTTCTCTGAAGATCTGTGCTTTGATCGACAAAGCGGAACGACGAGAAAGGGCGGTTACCGTTGATTACTGCGGTTTCCAGGTGCTTGCAGGTTTCCTCGTAGGTTTCGGCCTTGATTACGATGAGAAATACAGATACTTGCCCGACATCTGTGTGTTGAGATGAGAGAAGCATCTGAACCCAGCAAGGAGGATATCCATGATCATCGAATGTGAACAGTGTAAATCCAAATTTAAGCTGGATGAAGGGCTCCTCAGAGATGAAGGGACCAAGGTCAGATGTTCCCAATGCAAGCACGTCTTCAAGGCGTACCCATCGAGCCTGAGCCCTGATGAGACGGATCTCCTGGAGATTGAAGACTTCGAAGAGGTCTCGACCGTCGAGACGGCCCCTGGTTCCGGCCCGGAGGGGGAAGAGCCGATTGCAGAAATTTACAAGGATTATGATGAAGCCCTTGGGGAGAGGGCTGAAGCCATTGAAGGGGCTTTGCCAAGGCTTGATCTTGATAAGGATAGGCGAAGAGAAGCGGTTACGTTTGAGAGAAAGGCGGAGCCAGTTTTCGGGGTGGAACAAGTTGCTAAGGCAAAGCCAAGGGAAACGATCCCAGGGAAGCCGAAAAAAACCGCGAGGCCTTCCAAGGTGAGAAAACCCGGAAGGTCTCCGGTCCTGCCAGTGATTCTGATCGTAATTGTTCTTCTCCTGGGCGGAGCGACAGCTGTGTACTTCTTCGCCCCCCAGTACATTCCGGAATCCGTTGTCCAATTCCTGCCGTTCCTGAAGGGCGCTGAGACTCGCGAAACAGGTGATCCAGGGATCAGGCGCCTCTCTTTCAAGGCGATCACCGGCCATTTTGCGGAATCCAGCAAGACGGGCCAGCTCTTTGTTGTTAAAGGGATAGTCGTCAACAACTATTCGGGCAGCAGGAGCTCTATTCTTGTCAAGGGATCGATTCTGGATGACAAGGGCAAGGTGGTGAGGACAAAACTGGCGTATGCAGGAAACAGCCTTACGGATGATGAAATTAAACAACTGTCTCAGGACCGGATCAATCAGGCAATGCGGAACAGGCCAGGGAAAGGCGACATGAATCTGAACGTCAAACCTGAGGCTGCGATTCCCTTCATGGTGATTTTCGATCAACTTCCGGATAATCTGAGCGAGTTCACGGTTGAGGCAGTGAGTTCTTCCCCAGGAAAGTAGTTCTCATCCCTCCCATGATTTGGAGAAAGGGGTTGTGAGCTCTTTTTTCATTTTGAGCCTTTCCCACCATGGCACGCGACAGCGACACCTCTCCCATCCGTCTAGGAAGACTCCTCAAGGGTTCCATCTTTCTGTTGATCATTTTGACCGTCGGGACTTCGGGTTACATGCTCATCGAAAAATGGAGCTTTCTGGACGCTCTCTATATGACGGTCATTACCATCACCACGGTCGGTTATCGTGAGGTGGGAACTCCTTCAGATGCTGGAAGAGTGTTCACCATTTTCCTCATATTCACTGGGATTGGCATCATGTTCTACTTTCTCGGCTCGATCGCGCAGGCCATGGTCGAGCTTCACGTGAGGGCAATCATAGAGAGGAGAAAATTGGGGCAAAAGATGCGAAACATAAAGAACCACTATATTCTGTGTGGGTTTGGCCGGCTAGGGAAGATCATATCCCGGGAACTCAAGTTGAACCACATCCCCCTGATCGTGATCGATAACCAGCCTGAGATAGTCCAAACTCTGGAGCACGAAAATATCCCATACATTATCAGCGATGCCACAAACGAAGAAGTGCTTCTTGAAGCCGGGATTGAGAGAGCGAAGGGGCTCATCTCCGTGGTGGGCTCTGACTCGGATAATGTTTTTATCACTATGAGCGCCAAAGGACTGAATCCCAACTTGTTCATTCTCGCTCGCGCGGAAGAGGAACACACCGAAAAAAAACTCCTGAGAGCGGGAGCCAACAGAGTGGTCATGCCCTATTCTATCGGTGCTCATAAAATGGCTCACAGCATCATAAAGCCCGCGGTTTCGGATTTTTTGGAGTTGACGGTCCACAGCGGACAGATCGGACTTGAAATGGGAGAAGTGGAGGTGAGCGAAAAATCCAATTTGAATGGGCTGACTCTCTTGGATTCAGGAATTCGCCAGGAGATGGATGTGATCATTGTGGCTGTCAGAAAAAAGGAAGGTGAAATGAAGTTCAATCCCTCCTCCAAGACACGTATTGAGGCGGGGGATACACTTATCGCCCTGGGGAAAAGTGAGGACCTGACGAAACTGGCAAAGGTGCTCTCCCCGTAGCCATCCTTGACACAAGAGGGCCGATATTCGATAATCCTACGGAAAATCCAGCAGGCCAATTGAATCGGAGAGATCCACATCCCATGAATGAGTCCGGAAAAGAGACGAGTCGATCTGTGAAAAAACCAGACCGAGAGAGTTCAAAGAAAAAGGATGTTATCCTGGAAATCAACAGAGATTTGTGCAAGGGTTGCGGGATTTGCGTTGCTTTCTGTCCCAAAGAGGTCCTTGAACTTGATGAGCATGACAAGGCTGTGATCAGACGCCTTGACGATTGCAATGCCTGTAGAATGTGCGAACTTCGCTGCCCCGATATTGCCGTTGAGGTGAAGAAAGCAGAGAACCTGTAGCAAATGAAGGCCGATCATCCCCTTAGCAAGAGCCACGGGGTATTCTGGCGAAGGCGAATAAAGGTAGCGAGAGTGGAAAAGTATGGATAAAAAAGTCCTCTTTGTTCAGGGAAACGAGGCCTGTGTGGAAGCTGCTCTCTATGCGGGCCTCGATTTTTTTGCCGGTTATCCCATCACCCCGTCCACGGAAATTGCGGAACTCCTGTCGATGCGCCTTCCCGAGAAGGGGGGCAAATTCATCCAGATGGAAGATGAAATTGCTTCCATGTGTGCCATTGTTGGCGCATCCCTGACAGGACTCAAATCCATGACTGCCACCAGCGGGCCGGGCTTCTCCCTCAAACAGGAGGCGATAGGGTATGCCATCATGGCAGAAGTCCCATGCGTCGTCGTCAATGTGATGCGAGGCGGGCCGTCGACCGGGATGCCGACAAAAGTCAGTCAGGCAGATGTGATGCAAGCCCGCTGGGGAACTCACGGAGACCATGCCATCATCGCGCTCACTGCCTCCAACCATCAAGACCTCTTTGCCATCACCGTGGAAGCTTTCAACCTTTCTGAGACTTACCGCACACCGGTCATTCTTCTCCTAGACGAAGTCATAGGGCACATGAGAGAGAAGCTCATCGTGCCGAATCCAGGGGAGATTCCTCTTGTTCAACGACTTCGGACCTCCGTAAAAGAAGGAACGGATTATCATCCCTATCTGCCGAGAGACGACGGCCGATTGCCTATGTCCGATTTTGGCGGCGTTCATCGTTACAATGTGACGGGTCTCATGCACGACATGTGGGGGTTCCCCTCGGACAGTCCCCAGGTCGCCTACGGACTGATGCGCCATCTGGTGGACAAGATTGAGCAGCACACCCATGTCATCACGAGAACAAAGGAATTCTTTTTGGACGACGCAGAGACCGTGCTCATCTCCTATGGAGCGGCTGCAAGGTCTGCCCTCCATGTGGTTGAGAACAGGCGGGCAAGAGGAGAACGGGTGGGGCTGCTGGAGCTGCAGACTTTGTGGCCATTCCCCGCAAGTGCGGTACGCGAGCGATGCGAGAAGCCGAATTACGTGGTGGTTGTGGAAATGAACATGGGTCAGATTCTGCACGAGGTCAAGAAAGCAGTGGATGACCCTGACAAGATCTTTCTCGCCAACAGGATTGACGGGACCTTCATCAGCCCGACGGATATCCGGAATATCCTTCGGGTTATCCAGGCCAAAGGAGTTTGATCGATGTCCGTAAAGGAATACCTTCGAGAGAGATTCATGCCGCATATCTGGTGTCCCGGGTGCGGGCATGGGATCATCATGAACAACTTGATCCGGGCCATCGCATCCCTGGGCATCAAGAAAAACGATATCGTGATGGTCACCGGGATCGGCTGCTCGTCACGAATCTCCGGCTATCTTGATTTCCACACCCTCCATACCCTCCATGGAAGGGCGCTCGCTTTTGCAACCGGTGTGAAACTCGCACGGCCAGAGCTGACCCTCATCGTACCCATGGGCGATGGAGATGCCCTGGCCATCGGGGGCAACCATTTCATTCATGCCGCCCGGCGTAACATTGATATGACAGCGATCATCATGAACAACAATATCTATGGCATGACCGGTGGGCAGTTCTCGCCTCTTTCAGGTTACGGTGCCATGGCGACGACCGCACCTTTCGGAAACATCTATGAGGCCTTTGATATTGCGGAGTTGGCCAAGGCTGCCGGGGCGTCTTTCGTGGCGCGTACAACCACCTATCATGTGACCTCCATGAAAGAGATTCTCGAGAAGGCCATCCAGCACAAGGGCTTTTCCGTGGTTGAGATACTGACCCAATGCCCCACCTATTTTGGGAGGAAGAACAGAGTGGGGGATGCGGTGGACATGTTGAACTGGTACAAAGACCACACTACGGCCGTCGACTCAGGGAAGAAGGAAAAAGATCCATCCCTGATTGAAAGGGGAATTTTCGTTCAGGAGGAGAGACCGGAGTACTGCGAGGAATATGCAAAGATCGTAGCAAGGGCCAAAAAGGGGTAGGAAATCGGATGGAAAGATATCGTATTGTTTTTTCCGGATCAGGGGGACAAGGGGTTATTACCGCCTCCATCATTCTGGCAGAGGCTGCAGCCTTGCATGAAGGGCTGAATGCCGTCCAATCCCAGAACTATGGCCCTGAAGCGCGTGGTGGTGCAACAAGGGCTGATGTCATCATTTCGGACAGGGCCATTCGCTTCCCAAAAGTGAATCAGCCGAATGTTCTCATATGCCTTACCCAGGAAGCATATAACAGATATTCTGGGACCGTCCGCCCTGGAGGTTTGCTTCTGACGGACAGTCATTTTGTCAAGTTGGAACGGAAGGTGGATGCGCGGCAGTTGGAACTGGGCATGTACAAGAGTGTGCTGGATGCGATCGGCAAGCCCGTGGTCTTCAATATATGCATGCTGGGCGCCATGATCGGGCTCACGCATATCGTCAGCACCGAATCCATCATCAAGGTTCTGGAGACCAAGATCCCATCTGGATTCCTGGAAATGAACAGAAGAGCCCTGGAAATCGGCCTTCAACTGGCCGACAGCTTACCCGCGAAATCCAGCTGAGGGCGTCCCCGCAGGCGGGTCTTTCCGGCTGAGGACGTCACCTCTGGCGGAAAGACCCGCCACCCTCTCGATGTCGAGTCATAATGTCATTTCGAGTCCCAGATAGGGACGAAGAATATTGAAGGCCTTTCCTAAGTATGGGTCCAGCCAAGATATCATTCATTGTTAACCCGAATGCGGGTATGGGCTCTGCAGCCAGGCAGTGGCCTTTGATCAAGGCGATGGCGGAAAACCACTTCGGGTCATTCTCTTTTCACTTCACCAAGGG
>JAHECH010000253.1 GCA_024641835.1 Deltaproteobacteria bacterium | reverse complement strand
CCTCTTCATGTAAGTCTGGAGCATGTCAAGGATTGGATCATTGCTCCCGCATGCGAGCAATGCCCCCTCAATACGCCTGCTTTTCTCCCTCACCTTTTCAATTCCTTCCTTGGCATGGGATTCAACCCATTCGTCAATCAGTCTCTTGGGAAAGATCCACTTTCCCGTGATCCTGGTGGAGGGGATTCTTTTGGCCTTGATCAGGGCATAGACCTGTTTTTCGTGAATCCCTAAGTACCGGGCCACCTCCTTTGTATTCATCATCTCTCCAGACATAGCGTCTCCTTTATCGAGTGTTTATGTCATAATTGGCTGAACCTAAAGTGTCAAGGAAAAATCCTACAAAACCGTACTCCAACTTACAAGCAATCATCAAACATGCCCATAATGCCAGCATGTTGCTGAAAAAAACCCTGCTCGCAGGCACCCTCAAAAAACCGAGACGAAGGTTGAGCTTTGCGAAATCCCGCGTACCGTGGGCGCCTTCTTCGCCAAGCTCAGGATGTAGCCATAATTCTGAGCTAAAAGATGACCCAGGCCCCTTTTTGAAAGATAGCGCCTGAAAACGCTTGGCAACTTCCTTCACAAAAGACGAAGCTGCCTTGTTGTGTTTAGAAAGCGAGCTCGACCCATTGCGGGGTCCGTCACAATAACTCACAACCTATCAGTGCACGTGGATAGGAATCTGAGAAAAAGAAATTCTAAAAAAGTGTTCATTATGGTGAACAAAAATAAAATATGAATTTCAATTGGTTAAGACGATGAGAAGAATAATTTGCCGCCCTTTTCTTCTCTTGACAGAACGGGATGGGATATCGATAATTATCGTCCAGCTATGTTGATTGTGACATTAGAAAGGTGTGACGATGAGTAAAAGGCTCTGCGAGAAACCTTCCGGCTACGCCATTTGACGGCTTGGTTGACAGTCTGGGCGGTCTACTCCCGCGATCCGATCCTTTAGCTGACGACATGACGCTTTTGCTGCCGTGTCGACGCACGTGCTCCAGATACCGACCAGCGATGCGGGAGATTAATATGGTTTTCAAGAGGAGGTGCCTGAATTGAATCAGAAATCTGTGCTCATCATAGGCGGAGGTATCGCAGGCATTCAGTCTTCCATTGACCTCGCGAACATGGGGGCAAAGGTATATCTGGTGGAAAAGAAACCAAGCATCGGAGGTCGCATGGCTCAGCTTGACAAGACCTTTCCCACCAATGACTGTTCCATGTGCATCCTCGCACCCAAGATGATTGAATGTGCGAACCACGAAAATATCTCCCTCCTGACCTATTCCGAGGTGACTGAAATCCAGGGGGAGGGAGGAAACTTTAAAGCTAGAATCGTCAAGAAGGCGCGGTTTGTTGAAGAAGACAAATGTGTGGGTTGCGGGGAGTGCGCTGAGAAGTGCCCCACCAAGGTCACGGATGAATTCAATGCCGGGCTCGGCGAGAGAAAGGCGATTTATAAGTATTTCCCCCAGGCTGTTCCTTCAACTTACGTCATTGATCCCGAGAACTGCAGGATATTCAAGGGAAAAAAGTGCGGTGTCTGTCAAAAGACATGCAAGGCCAATGCTGTCAACTACGAGCAAAAGGACCGGGAAATCGTTCTCGACGTGGGCGCCATCATCATGGCTACGGGGTTCGATCTCTATGACATCTCCGCACTGGCCGAATACGGTTGGGGGAAAATCAAGAATGTTCTGACGGCCATGCAGTTTGAAAGAATGATATGTGCTTCAGGCCCCACCCATGGGCATCTTAAAAGGCCCTCTGATGGGAAGGAGCCCAAGACCCTGGCCTTCATCCAGTGCGTCGGATCCAGGGATGTAAGGCACAAAAGATATTGCTCGGCCGTATGCTGCATGCATGCCACCAAGGAAGCGATCCTGGCCCATGAGCACTATCCTGAGCTGTCATCGACCATTTTCTTTATGGACATGAGGGCGGTGGGTAAAGGCTTCCAGGATTACATTCAGCGGGCCAAGACCGATTATTCGGTGGAGTATATCCGGGCGAGGCCCGGCCGGATCACAGAGAACGAAGAGAACCAGAATCCTGTCATCTGTTTTGAAGATACGACCACCCAGGAGTTGAAATCGAGAGAGTTCGACATGGTCATTCTGTCACAGGCCCTCATGCCCTCTGAGGGCAACGTCGCCGTGGCAGAGAAAATCGGCGTTGCACTCGATAGTTTCGGATTCATCTTCCCTTCGGAGGATCTCCTCAACCCCTTTGCTACAACACGAAGAGGGGTTTTTGCATGTGGTTTCTGCCAGTCTCCCATGGATGTGCCTGATTCCGTGGTGAGAGCATCGGGGGCAGCCTCCAAGGTTGCCGAAATCCTGGCGTCTTGTTGACAAGAAAGGATGAAGAAATGTCAGAGGCAACCAGAGTCGGCGTTTTTGTTTGCCACTGCGGCACCAACATCGGAGGTATCGTGAACGTGCCTGAAGTCGTAGAATACGCACGGACCTTGCCCTGCGTGGAGTGTGCGGAAGGGAACCTCTACACATGCTCGGAGGACGGCCTCTCCTCGATTCGAAACAGGATCAAGGAACTCCATCTGAATAGAGTGGTCGTTGCATCCTGCACCCCCCGCACCCACGAGACGCTTTTTCGCAAGAACTGCGAGCGGGGAGGGCTCAACAAGTATCTCTTCGAGTTTGTCAACTTGAGAGAGCACTGTTCCTGGGTGCATATGGATAAACCGGAGCAAGCCACCTTGAAGGCCAAAGACCTTGTGCGCATGGGGGTGGCCAAGGTGAGCCTTCTCAGGCCCCAGGAAGATCTGGCAACGGAGGTCCTGCAATCAACTCTTGTCCTGGGCGGTGGAATTTCGGGCCTCTCCGCCGCTCTGTCTCTAGCCAACCAGGGTTACCAGGTGGAACTCGTGGAAAAAGAAGAGGAACTGGGCGGCCTCCTGCGTTTTGTCAGCAGGATTTTTCCTACCCACCAGCCTTCATCGGAGCTCCTTAATCCATTGATCGATTCGGTCCAGAGGCATCAAAAGATCCATGTCCACCTCGGGACGGAGCTCATGCAAGTGAAAGGGTTTATCGGGAACTTCAAGGCGACGATCAAAGAAAACGGCGGGTCCGAGGACTTGAGCGTGGGCACCATCATCGTCGCTGTGGGTGCGCAGGCCCACAGTCCGGAGGGAACATTCGGCTACGGGCGGTTCGATAATGTGATGACCCAGCTCGATTTCGAAGGGCGGCGTGGCGAGGTTGAGGGCCTAAACCGCGTGGTCATCATCAACTGCGTTGGGGCAAGAAACAAAGAAAGGTCTTACTGCGGCAGGTTTTGCTGCATCGTGGCACTTAAAAACGCGATTCTCCTCAAGGAAGCCAACCCCCGTGCGGAGGTGACGATCCTTGAGCGGGATGTGATGGCTGTCGGGAAATTGTACGAAGATTACTACAGGCGTGCGCTCGAAAAGGGGATCAGGTTCGTCCGCTACCTCGAGGCCCGTCCCCCCCAAGTGCTAGGCGCCGGCAGCCGGGCCGAAAAGGTCAGGGTGTTCCATTCTCTCATGAGCAAGGAGATCGAACTGGACGCGGATCTGGTGCTTCTGACCACGCCCCTTGTGCCGGCCAGAGATAACGCTGCTCTGTCTCAGATGATGAAGATCCCACTCGGTATGGACGGTTTCTTCCTTGAAGCCCACCAGAAATTGCGACCCGTTGAATTCCCTGCTGACGGCATTTTCGTCGCGGGTTGTGCCCGTTACCCGGCTGAGATAACTGAGAGCATCAGTCAGGCCCTCGCAGCGGCGGCTAAAGCAGCCATCCCCATGGCCCGTGGAAAAGTCGTGACCGACGCGTTCATCTCCGAAGTGGATTCGAACCAATGCTCCGCGTGCGGACGATGCTTGAGTGTCTGCCCCTTCGGCGCCGTGGACTGGGCCGAGATGCGCACGCCGGATCACGTCACGAAAAAAGTCGCAAAGATCAATCCCGCAGAGTGCAAAGGCTGCGGGCTCTGCACCGCTTCCTGCCTGAGCGGTGCGATCCGTCTTTCCGGTTTCACGGACGAACAGCTATTCGCCATGATCGGGAGTCAGAGATAAGCAAGTGCGACAATGGATGCTCGCCCGGGCGCTTCGGGCGCCTGAAGTGAAGAACCCTGCCCTTCCGGGTGGGGCATTCTGGCTTTTTCACGTAAAGCGTCTTTTGAAGAGGTGAAGGGCAATGCAAACAGCGTTGAGAAAAGCGAAAGGAACAGGGATGTCTGTTCTAATGAGGGAGATAGAGGCTCTCATGGAAGCCAATCATCTCAATCTCTGCCTGGAGTGCGGTAAATGTTCGGCGGTATGCCCCATGGTGAATTTCTATGGCGAGTACGTTCATAACCGCTGCGCACGAAGCGTTGTGGAGCGGCTTTCTTTTGACCCTGAAGACATCGATGATGAAGCACTCTGGTACTGCTGGGCCTGCAAGGAATGCACTTTTTTCTGCCCTTCAGGGGTCGACTTTCAGAACTTCATGACAGGGTTCAGACAATTGCTCGTATCCCGCGGTTATATTGAGTACGCTCACTTTTGCGGGGCGTGCGGCAGCTACATGATGCCCAGGAGGCAACTCGAATATCTGGAAGCGACACTTCACAGCAAAGGGAATGCAGAACTCCTTTATGAGTGCCCGAATTGCAAGAAAGGCAAATACATCAATACCCTCTTTAAGCTCGCAAGGGGAGGCGGATACGTTGTGCCTCATTGAGGAATCTGTGGATTGCAGGTCGTGGCTTGTTTGTTCTGCGTACTATGTCGTTAAGGACTTTTAACACGCAACCTGAGTAAAGTTTTTTGAGAGGACCTTCATGGCCAATTGGGAGCCCAAAATCACAGCCTTTTTGTGCAACTGGTGCAGCTATGGGGCTGCTGACTTAGCGGGAGTGAGCCGCCTCCAGTACCCCCCTCATTTCAGGGTGATCAGGGTGCCCTGCTCGGCCAGGGTTAATCCCAAATTCATACTGGCCGCCTTTCGGCAGGGGGCCGACGGTGTGTGGGTCTCAGGGTGACACCCTGGCGATTGCCATTACCTGGAAGGTAATTACTATGCGAGAAGGAAGTTTGCTCTCTTGAAGGGGCTTCTGGAACACATCGGGATCGAGCCCGGGAGGCTGCATTTCTCATGGATTTCATCAGCGGAGTCCACCAAATTTGTGGAAGTGGCTCAAGCGGCCGCGAAGGAAGTGGAGGAACTGGGGCCTGCAGAGCGCCTGGTCAAAGTGAGGGCTGAGGTAGCGTAATGCATCTGTATACAGAAAGGATCAGGGAAAGGGCGAAGGAATTGCTCAAGGCACGGAAGGTGGACCTGGTTATCGGTTACGCCAAGGGCTCAGTCCCGATGATGAACCAGCCTGTGCTCATCAGAGAACCGGAGAAGGCGGAGATTTTGCACTGGGACAGCCACTGTGGATTGAACTTGTGCAACTACCTGACGAAAAGGACGGAGAAAATAGGAATCATTGCTAATGGGTGCAATTCAAGGAACATGGTGACCCATATTTTGGAGAATCAGGTGAAAAGGGAGCAGCTTTATATTCTGGGGATACCATGTACGGGGATGATAGATCACCGAGCTGTGGCAAGGGCTGTAGGACAGAGGAATATTCTGCATGTGGAGGAGTCTGAAGAGGAGTTTACGGTCAGGGGAAAGGATTTTGAAGAGAGGTTCAGAAAGAAGGAGTTTTTGCAGAGGAACTGTGCGGTGTGCACCCACCACAATCCGGTGATCTACGATGAGATGCTTGGGGAAGCAGTGGAAGAGCCGGCGGTGGTGAATACATACAGCGATGTTGAATCCATTGAGGCGATGAGCCCGGAGAAGAAGTGGGCGTTTTTCAGCCAGCTGATTTCGAAGTGCATCCGATGTTATGCGTGCCGGAGTGCGTGTCCGCTGTGCTATTGCCCAACCTGTTTTGTGGATGAATCGAGACCGCAGTGGGTGGGAAAGAGCTCGGATCCAACCGACACGATGACTTTCCATCTGTTAAGGGCTTATCATTGTGCGGGAAGGTGCACGGATTGTGGGGCGTGTGAGAGGGTGTGTCCGGTGGGAATATCGATGAGACAGTTTACGAAGAAGCTGAACAAGGATGCGAAGAAATACTTTTCATGGGAAGCGGGGTTGAGCTTACAGGAAAGGCCTCCACTCGATACGTACCGGCCGGATGACTACAACGAGTTCATAAGGTAGGCCTCCCTTTATGAAAGGGGGAGTTAAAGGCCTCCCCTTCGGTGAAGGGGAATGGGGGGTGGATTTTCGCATGAGTCGCCAAAATAAATGCAATTCTTGATTCGCGAAGGCAAAACCATGCTGGAGAAATCATTTACGAAAGAAGAATGGAACAAGGCCCTGAAAGGGCTTCAGGCGAGTTATCGGGTATTTGTGCCCGTGAAGGAAGGGGATTTTCACCTCTTTAGGATCCTGGATGAGGGGAAGGCTCCTGATTTCAGTTATCAGAACACGAGGTTGTCACCAAAG
>JAHECH010000252.1 GCA_024641835.1 Deltaproteobacteria bacterium | reverse complement strand
ACGGGAGTCTACGGAATGGAAAGGCACGACATTTTCTCAAAGGCAGGGCAGATGGTTGACCCCCTGATGAAAATCAGTATGATGATTTAAAATGCTATTTGGTATAGTCATCGCAAATCCGATCATTTTCAATGGTGCTTTGATGGAAAAGGAACGTGTCAAAAGAAAGCTTGCGGCCATCTTGAACGCTGATGTCAAGGATTATAGCCGGCTCATGAGGGATGATGAGGAGGCGACCGTCAGGACCCTCAACAGCTATCGGCAAGTGATGACCACGCTCATCCTGCAGCACTATGGCCGGGTTGTGGACTCCCCAGGAGACAACCTCCTCGCCGAGTTTAACAGCGTGGTCGACGCGGTCCAGGGCGCCGTAGCAATCCAGAAAGAACTCAAAGTCAGGAACGCAGAGCTTCCAGAGAACAGGAAGATGCAGTTCAGGATAGGCATTAACCTCGGCGATGTGATCGTAGAGGATGATCGGATTTACGGAGATGGTGTCAACATCGCGGCGAGATTGGAAGGCCTGGCTGAGCCGGGCGGCATTTGCATCTCCCGAACCGCCTACGATCAGATCGAGGATAAGTTGCCCCTCGGATATGAATACATCGGAGAGAAATACGTTAAAAACATCCCGAAGCCCGTCCATGCCTACAGGGTGCTTCTTGAGCCTGAAGAGACATCGCGCAGAATCAGGGCGGAAGAAAGCCCCGAACACGGTAAAAGGCTCAGGGAGCCCGGTCGCATCGTCATCGAAATGCGCAGGAGGGATCGAAGACAATGGACCAGAAAAAGGTTTTTTAGGAACCTGCGAGGTTACTGTTTCGTGGTCGGGGTGCTCCTGATCATCAACCTGCTTAAAAGTCCGGAGAGGCTGTGGGTGCTGTGGGTCGCCATTCCTTGGGGCGCTCTGATTCTCCTTCGAGGGTGGCAATTCATCCAGGCTTCGTCAAAAGACCGTCCGGGGGAAGGAGACGCAACCCCGGAAGAAGAAATCCGGCCTCCGGCCGTGTCAGGGAGAACCGGAACCCTCGTTATTCAAATCGAGCCGAAAGGGAAAATGCGCGATAAGAAGGAAAAGGTCAACATACGCATTCCCCTCCAGGTCCTGCGGGCCGGCATGAAACTCGGCTCCGTGCTGCCTTCACATGCCAGAGAGAAGATCAATGACGCGTTGAGAGAAAAAGGCCTGGATATGGACCTCTTCTCCCTGAACCGCGATGAGCTCGATGAAATGCTCCGCTCGATGGGGGACTCGAGTATCGATGTGGATCGGGAAGATAGGACCGTCAAAATCTTCTTCGAGTAGCGTGGGATTTGCCAGTTCCCTCTCTGAAACAGACGATCTCCCCATTCAGTGTATCACGGCTTTGTACCCGAAATACTTGGGTACGGCCATGACCAGCGGTTCCCAGTAGGTGCAGAGCAAAAGCACTGCTACTGCGGCGAGCAGGAAAGGCAGGATGGCACGGGAAAGCCTCTCCAGATGGAAACCTCTCCCAGAACCCCGTAAATGATAAATGGGATGGAAGGCGGAATAATCGGTCCCATGGTGGATGAGGTGGCCGTGGCTGACCGCAAATTTTCTCGACCTTGGTATCTTATCCTTTCCTCAAGATCAAGGAATCATACCCCTTAATGATAGGGGCGTCCACAAAAACCGAAACAAAACTCTTGAAAACCATTCATTTTTTCTCTAATAATTTCTGCGGGATTGATAAACTACAGCGAAGTATCCGAGGGTTCTCAAGACATGATTCGTATCACGCCCACCATATCCATCGAGGAGCAGGAGGTTAAAGAGGAATTTGTTCGCTCTTCAGGCCCGGGAGGACAAAATGTGAACAAGGTTGCCACGGCAGTAAAAATCCGTTTTGACGTGGATAAGTCCCCTTCCCTCCCGGACGATGTTCGAAAGAGGCTAAAGCAATTGGCCGGCAAAAGGATAACCCGAGCAGGTATCCTCGTTCTCGATGCACGCCGTTTTCGCACCCAGGAAATGAACCGAAAAGATGGCTTGGAAAGACTCGTGGAGCTCATCAAGAGAGCTGGTCAGAAACCTAGACGACGTCTCAAGACAAAGCCGACCCTTGCTTCAAAAAAACAGCGCCTGGAAACGAAGCGCCGGCGAAGTGATATGAAGAAAATGCGCGGACCCGTCAGATCTTCTGAGTAGAGGAGGAGAAAATATGGATAACGGAGAGAAGAGAGTGGATGGTTACCGGTTTCTTCCACCGAGCCTAGCGGCTTGGATACGCACCTTTATTCCTCAGGAGGGTTTCAAGGGGGCTATTCCATGGACACCCATGTCCAAGCCCCTGAGCCGCGCCACTATGGCCGTGGTCACAAGCGCAGGCATCAGCTTGAAATCTGACCCTCCTTTCGACATGGAGCTAGAGAAGAGCGAGCCCACAAGAAGCGATCTCTCTTATAGGGATATACCGAGAGAGACCACGGAGGGTGAAATCCATGTGAATCATCTCCATATCAACACGAATCATATCAAGCAGGACATCAACGTGATCTTGCCCCTTGCCAGGATGGTCGAATTGGAAAAACAGGGCATCATCGGTAAACTTGCCCCCACCTCTTTTTCATTCTATGGGTTTCAATGGCAGAACACCGATTTTTTGAGCGAAGCCATTGAACCCATGCCAAGAGTCATGAAAAGAGAGGGAGTAGACGCAGCCCTCCTCACCCCTGCCTGACCTTTCTGCTGCCGGTCCGTTGGACTGGCTGCCAGGTTCCTCGAAGAGAAAGGTTTTTCCACCATCGTTCTCACACCCACCCCGGAATTCCACGGGGCTGTGGGCATCCCTCGTTCAGCAGCCATAGCGTATCCCTACGGCCGGCTCTTGGGCCAGGTGGGAGACAATAATGGCCAGCGCGAGGTCTTGCTCGCCGCCCTTTCCGTTCTCGAAAATGCTCAAAAGCCTGGAGAGATCCGGCATCTGCCGTTCACCTGGCCGGAGGACCCCAAGAAGACCGACTGGCAGCCGCCGGAGATGAGCCCCATCATCAAGATGTTCCTAAAGGAAATCAAAGAAGCGCGCAGACGGGAGGAGGAAAGTAGAACCAAGGGATAGTGAAGCGATCAGCCTATAGGACTTTGGAGATTTCCAGCCATCCCGGCCGGCTGGCTGAAACCTCCATGAGAGAGCTCTCAGATCCCAGGACCTTGATCAGGCCCTTTTTCAGGGCTTCTTCGAGGATTTCGCCGAAAGCGATGAAATCAGAAGCTTTCGCGCCCAGAACTTCTTCCCTCATGCGCTGTCGATCCGCGTCCGTCTCCCAAGTCAGATAGCGTACCATGGAAGTGTAACCCCTGGCATCTGGCAGTTGAAACTGATCAATATCCCCGATGGTTCCGATGATGCTCTTGGCCAGTTCATCTTCATTCAAAGAGAGCTTTCTGAGAGATTCGGGGCACCCGTCAAATATGTCCAGGGTCTTCAGGAGATTCGGGTCCCTGTAAGAGACAAGGGTCAGCACACCTGAGATGCGATCAAACAGGGCGAAAGCGCCGTAGGCTCCACCCTGCACACGCACCTTTTCCCATAGCCACCCATTCCGGAGATAGCGGCTTATGACGTGGCAGGACCCATGGAACCGATACCCTGCAGCATACAGACTCGCAGCTTTTCCCACATAATTCACCTGAGCCGGGATGATCATCGCTTCGGAATCGGCCATGCTTTCGGGTTTCCACTTCGCCGCCTTCAGTGGCGAGGAGGGCAATGCTTCCAGAAATTCGCTGACCTGGGGTTGGAACGCGGACCAGCCTTTTTCATCGAGGGTGATGTTAAAGAGCAAAGCGTTTCGATTCAGAAGGATTTGTCGCATCCCCTCGAGCTCTGCAAGCACCCTTGGCCAATCCTCCTCAACCGCTTTCGAGAGCGACCTGATAAAGAATAGTTGGCTGATCCCCTTCAGTTGCTCCACCACCCAGTCCGCCTCACTGTATGGAGCGCGGAGGCGGAGATCCACGAACTGATGTCCTGAAGGCACCAGTTGCTGCTCCAGTCTCGCCTTCGCTTCAAACACCATCTGCCTGAAACGTTCTCTATTATCCAGGCGGACGGTGAGAAGAACATCCCGAAGGATCGCGAGGAGTTCTCCTGTTTGCCTCATCATCGCCTTCCCTCGCAGGTAAAGCCATGCCGTGGCCTGCTCTGAGTCTTTGACAGAGGAAGTGAGGAAAGTCGGCCTGATCCCGCCCGTTTTCCGGCTTATTCGCTGGCTGAGCGCCACAAAATCCTCTGTCTCGGTGCCCATCTCCAGAAGGGCCCTCCCAAAGAGGGGGAGGTATGGCAAGGTTCCCTGAGGTAGAGCATGGAGGTTGAAGCCAAGATCAACGTAAGCAATACCGCTCGTGAAAAGGTCATGGTACAGGATTTCTGCCTCTTTCTCTTTGAGCGGCAAGAGAGGAATGGTTTTGTTGAACCTGCTCAGGTCAGAGAGCTTCAGGGTGGGCACGGTTGCCAGAGCTTCCGGGGAATCGGGCGTTGTCTGGATCTCCTTCAGCTTGGCTGCCGTCGCGAGCACCTGATCGAAGTCAGATGGGTTCATCGCAGCACGGATATCTGCGAGCCGCTGCTTTTCCGATTCTTCTTGCTTTTTCGCCATCTCTGGGTCCGGTCTCAGCAGAAGCCGTGTTCGGTGTTGGTTCTCCAGAAAATAGCGATCAATCATCTCCTCAAACAGATTCCTGTTCCTGGTAATGTTTTTCTTCAGCGACTCCAGGGGAGTTTCAAAGGCGATGAGGGCGAGAGGATCGCCATCATAAAGCCATGTGGTCAGGCTGCGTAGCATGAGTGCCAGGCCGCGCGGATAGCTGCCCGTGTTATTCTCCCGCAGGGTGAACTCAAGGGTGTTTTGAGCTGCCTCTACGGTATGAGGATCAATTCCCTTTGCCACAAGACTTGATAAAGTATCCAAGATCAGCGCCTCGACCCGGTCCGCGCTCTCCGGGTCCATCCCCTTCAATCCTGTGGAAAAGTACATCTGACGGATATCGCTGCCGATCCCTTCACCGGCGAGATCTTCTCCAAGCTTTGAATCGATCAGAGCCTTTCGCAGCGGAGAACCAGGCATCCCGAGAAGAATGTATTCGAGCATATGGAACGCCAGATTAAGCTCGGCATCCAGAGTCTCTTCGAGGAGCCAGTTTAGAGTGAGCATTCCTTTTCCCCCATGCTCCGCGTTCCCCCCGGATGCAAAGGCTCGGGTCATTCTCCTTGGCTGATCCAGGCGTCTCTGCCGGAGAATAGTGGAATCGATCTTCTTGTACTCGAAGTCCTTGAGGTATTCATTCACGATCCGCAGACGCTCTTCTGGATCATCATCCCCATAAAAGTAAATGCGGGCATTGGAGGGGTGGTAATAGGTCTCATGAAAGGCTTTAAATCGGTTGAAGGTGAGCCTTGGGATTTCATCCGGATTCCCACCCGAGTCAAACCCGTAGGGGGTATCCGGGAAAAGAGACTGCTGAGAGAGTTCAGCCAGGAGATTCTCAGGAGAAGAGTAGGCCCCTTTCATCTCACTGAAGACGACGCCTTTATAAAGCAGCGCCCCGTCCGCTTCTTCCACTTCAAAATGCCAACCTTCTTGCTGAAGGACAAAGGGATTGAGCCTGGGATAAAGGACGGCATCCAAGTAGACGTCAATCAGATTGTAGAGATCTTTTGCATTCTGACTCGCCACGGGGTAGCACGTCTTGTCCGGGTAGGTCATGGCGTTCAGAAAGGTCTTCAGAGAACTTTTCAGAAGCTCCACAAAAGGCTCTTTAACCGGAAACTTCCGGGACCCGCAGAGCACCGAATGTTCCAGGATATGGGCCACCCCTGTGGAGTCAGGAGGAGGAGTGCGGAATGTAATACCAAACACCTTGTTCTCGTCATCAATCACAAGGGACAGCATTTCGGCGCCCGTCTTTGAATGCCGGAACAACTCAGCCCTTGTTCGCAGTTCAGAAATCTCACGAACCCATACTTTTTCAAACCCGTGAGTAAGAGCCATCCCTCACATCCTTAGTGTGCCATCCCAGAAGTTCCTTTACAAATAAAACTGCGGCCCCACCCCACTGTCGCATAAGCGCCAAGCTAACCGGCCGATGATACCTTTTCTTGCGTTCCAAGTCTCCCGGGCTGGCCCGCCAGAGGCGGGCTGGTCTTTTCAACGGCTTATCTACGGGGGAGTTCTGCCCCCTCCCGCTGTTCCCCTCGACTTCGCTCGGGTCCAGGGGTTTCCCCCATAGATAAACCGTGAAAAGACAGCGCCCTCCCGCCAGCCCTGTTGAATTTCCCGAAGGGAACCCTATTCAACAGGGCCAGTCACATCCAGAAAAGGCATCACCGGCCTTCTGTCTTTACCCCGCCATGCTTTAAGTTAGCTCTTATGCCCCCTGTCGGGAGGCGGTCTTCCAGGCCGCAATCAATAAATTGTAGGGGAGGGGTTTTAACCCCTCCTATTGGACTCCAAATGCTTCTCAGGATAA
>JAHECH010000251.1 GCA_024641835.1 Deltaproteobacteria bacterium | reverse complement strand
GACTTATCCGTGGGGGAAGCCGCAGCTCCGCCGTAGGCGGAGAATGCGGAGGGGGCAGAACTCCCCCATGGATAAGTTACTGAAAAGACCAGGCCGGGAGACTTGGAACGAAAGAAAATGCCCATGCCCCGCAAAAATCCAAACAATGTATTGCTCTCCTCAGTAATTTTAATGAGGCCGTCAAAGGCCCCCTGCGATCCTTAAGGCCCGGTTATCGCCCATGGAAGACTACTTTAGAGCAGCCTTTCTCGAAAATGAGATTGAAGCCCAACTCCTGGACTCGATCCTCACGCAAAGAGACATCCCACATCTCATGACATCTTATCACGACACAGCCTACGATGGCCTGTTCCAGACGCAGCTCGGATGGGGTTATGTGAGTTCACCACCCGCTTATCAGGAAGAGATCAAGGAAATCCTTTCTGATCTGAGAAAGGAGGCAAGCCGGGTGGATGCGTCATCACTTCAAGAGGATGAACAGTAACGAATGCATACTGCAGAACCGTCGGCTTTGCGAGCGCGCTAATCTAAATAACTGCACCCCCACAGGGGTCACTGCGTGGCATTTCTCGGGTGGAGTGGCTATGCCCGTTTCCGAAAGGCCATATCTCCAGTCCCCAGGTCCCCAAAAGCGTCTGGCGACCCGGCGTTTGGGGGTTTGCTATTCTGAATCCCTAGGAGTCTCCCGGCTTAACACCAAACCCCGAAACGCTGGGGCGCCGCCCCGGAAAGACTTAGATATGGCCTTGAGAAAATGGGGATAGCCACGTCGGAGACTTGATTAAGCGAGCAGAGCTAAGCGATACCGTTACCGAATCTAAGAGAGGGTTCTGCGAATGATTAACCCATACTCGCAAAGGGGGTGGCACCATGGGGTACAGCACCAAGGATCTCCAGGGCGTGGGGTTTGAGTTCCAGGAACCCATGTCCGGGTTCCTGGGGATCGGCGAAACCGATCCTGGAAAAGGCGCGGCCAAAGGCAAACGCGATGCGACCACGATTCGATTCGATGTGCGCATCACCATCCCTGACTTAAGCCGATTTCTTGAAGAGCCAGAGCATGAAGCGCGTCTCTCCGGAACCGTGACATGCAAACCCCTCGGCGGCCCCTTCCCCATCCAGAATGGCTGCTTCAGACTCTTCTCCATCCACGCTTCCACCGGCAAGATGGAGATGATCTACGCCTTCTCTTTCAGGGCTTCTGATGGTCAGGCCTATTATCTTTACGGCCAAAAGGAAATCTGTCACGACAGGGGCAAGTTTGACGTCCTCAAAGACACGACCTGGCTGTTCACTACGGTTTATCGGGGTGAAAGTGCCGAAGCACCTATCTACGGCGCTGGAATACTGACCTTCAAGATTCAGGACCTCCTATCCATGGCCGCTTCCATGAAGGTGATCCATGCCGCCTCGTGGGTGCAGAAGCTGACGGGTTACAGAGCCTTCGGCCTTTTTGTCTATCACAATCTGGAGAAAGAATACCTGAAAGGCTTGGATGTCTTCTATGAGGCCAAGTATGAGAATTTGGTCCTCTCAGGCAGATTCCAGGGGGAGGCCGGATCAAACCCGTTTTTTCTCGTCTCCGGAGTTCATGACAAAGGTTTCCCCTGGGGAGACGGCGAATCCTTCTCTGACGTGCTCCTGGCTATCGGCGATGGCGCCGGCGGCTTTCACCGCTACGCGATCACCGACCGGTCGTTGGAGGGTCTCCAGCTCGACATCGAGGAGGGCGCATGTCGCTATCGAGGCCTGATCTATGAACTCATAGGCAGGAACAGAGCTTCATTCCACGAGATGCGAAGAGGTGCTCCTGGCCTTATCCGTTGGGAAGCTGACTTCGACATTCATTTTGACGCCAGGGCCCATGACCTTGTACCCTTTCCTTTTCCGATTCTGAACAACCTCCTGCGGCGACTGCCGAGATCCATTACCCGGGAATTTCGTGAATTCGTCTCCGCCGGTCGTCCACCGGGTATTTATGTCGAACCTCATACGGTAACTGTGAAATCAGGCCGCATTTCGATTAAGGCGCCGGGCGGAAGCTGGACTGAAGAGCGCGTCCCAATCGATTTTTCCATCGATTCTTCCAAAACCTTCGGTGAAGGGGAAAGATCTTTCCTGCGGAACGTCAGGGAGCCGACCATGCTCTACAGCTATGTTTGCGGGATCCGCCCGGAAGCAAAAGGCGCCCGCATACAGCTCCATTCCAGCGCGCTTCGCAACGAGCGGCAAAATTGGATCAAAGACCGCTTCGACAAACTGGTCGGCAGCATGCTTTCCCGATGGGCCTCCGCTGAAATCTTGCTGACAGATGACGGGTCACAGGTCATCACTTTTGCCCGGGGAAGAGAGCCCCTGGCTAACAAGCTTTTCCGCAAGCTGGGTGATCCGGTCATAGAGGTCAACAACGACCATTATCCCACCGCTCTGTTCCAGCGGAGGATCATCAAGGTCCGCGATCCCGGCGGGGACGAATGCCTTGCACTCGAAGAGGACATGGATCTCATGCGGCTTGAGCCCATCAACTCAACCAGAAAGGTCACCGTCGCCTCCATCAAAGATGATGAGAGCAAATCCGCCGCCCTGGACAGGGTGCTCCATGAGACCGGCTTTGATAGGGTCCTCGAAGAGCGATTCGCCGCCTCAGGCAAGACGAGGCCGGAGTATTCCATCGTGATCAAGCCCAACTTCATGTTCGCATACAACAAAAGGGATCACACCACCTATACGGATCCCGACCTGGTGGGTCACCTTGTGGGAAGGCTTGAGAGGGCCGGGTTTGAGAACATTGCTGTGGTGGAAGCGCAGAGCACTTATGGCGAATACTTTGATAAACGAAGCGTGCTTGAAGTTGCCCGGTATCTTGGCTATGACGCTTCTGTGGGTTGTAAGATTATCGATATGACCGAGGATGCGGATGAGAGCCGGTATCTCGGCCCCCACCTCGGTTTTCATCCAGTGTCACGTGCCTGGCGCGATGCGGATTTCCGCATCTCCTTCGCAAAGAATAAAACCCATGCCTATTCCTACTACACCCTGACCCTCAAAAACGTCTATGGAGCCCTTCCCCTGGCAAATAAGTTCAAGGAATACCATTGCGATCGCGACATCTATCACACCACGATCGAGTATCTCAGCGCCTTCCCGGTCCACTTCGGGCTTGTGGACGCCTATCTCAGTGCCGACGGCCCCTTTGGAATCTTCGCGGATACAGATCCTAATGAGACCTGCACCATCATTGGCGGCGAGGACCTGGCAGCCGTGGACTGGGTCGCTTCGAGCAAGATGGGGATTGATCCCATGATCAGCGAATACATGCGCCTCGCGGTGGAGACATTTGGGAAACCGGAGATACGATTGGTCGGTGATGCCAGCCTCTACCGGCCATGGCTGAATGTGCCGGTCGCCTTGACGCTTTTCACGCACAGAGGACTGGATGTGAACTATCACTTTGGGAATCTTTTCTACAGCGCCTGTGCTCAAATGGACGAATCCCATTTCACCCACAAGAGCATGGCATGGTACATACGACTCTTGAGAGAACTCACCGTCCCGCTCAGGCGCACTTTTTTTGTGAGAACCGGCGAAAACCCCTCTCTCCCTAACCGGATCGCAAGCTGGGTCCTGCACGAGTTGGGCTACTGAGGCTTCTCCACCCCCTCTCCCTACTGTAGGAGCAAGCTCCTGCTTGCGATTTCTTAGGTTCATCCCCATGCCCTGGCTCACCTGGCGCAATCCTTTTCTTGAATCAACTTTACATTCCCTAGCCTTTAGCGTAATGTTATTAACAAAATGTTAATGAGAAGGAAAACATGGCAAAAGCAAAAAACCCATTCAGCTACGGTGGAAGGGTCACAGGAGAGGCCTTCTGTGATAGACAAAAAGAACTCAAGGAACTGCTGTCAGACATCAAGGCAAGACAACACGTGATCCTCTTTTCTCAAAGACGTTTCGGGAAGACCTCTCTTGTTTGGAGGCTTCTTGCGGAGGCAGACAAGAACGGCATCATTCCTGTTTACGTGGACCTCTATCCTGCTTCAAGTTTAGCAGAATTCATTGAAATGTACGCAAAGGCCATCGCAGAATCGCTGAGCGGATACGAAAAGGCAATGAAGCTATTGAAGGGGCTTTTTTCGAGGCTTTACCTGAGTATGGGCGTTGATGGAATGGGGAATCCGCAGTGGAACGTCGGATTTGACAGGAGCCGGGAAACGGAGTCGCTCGATGAAGTGCTTATGACCTTTGAAGCATATCTCAAGAAGACAAAGAAAGCAGGTGTGGTTGTTTTTGACGAATTTCAACAAATCACCGAGATGAACGGCAAAAAGATGGAGGCTCGGTTGAGGAGCGCCATTCAAACTCATGAGCATGTCTCCTATCTCTTTGTGGGAAGCCGAAAGCACTTGATGCAGGACATCTTTTCTAATCCCAACCGGCCTTTCTACAGGAGCGGCAAAATATTCCCTTTGGGGAAAATCAGTTCCGATGATTTCTCTTCTTTCATCAGGGTGAGGTTCGGCAGCGCAAAGATGGCTATCTCGGATAAAGCCCTCAACGCGATGCTCGAAGCTACCGAGACCCATCCCTATTATACCCAGTATCTTTGCCATATTCTCTATGACATTGCCGAAGGAAGCCGAGTTCGGGAAGATGATGTTCCCAAGGCGCTCGATCTTCTCATCACCCGCGAAGCCACCGCTTACATGAACACATGGGATCTCTTGACACTCCGCCAAAGGCAGGCGCTGATGTGCCTCGCAGAGATCAAACCGAGCGAAAGCCCATTTCGGCTTGAAGCATTGCAGAGATTCGGCATGTCGCAGCCGGCGGTGATGATGCGTGCACTGAACAGCTTGGTGGAAAAGGACCTTGTGGATAAGGAAAACGGGACCTATGAGATCATCGATGTCTTTTTCAAAAGATGGGTTAGGACATATATTTCCCAAACCTGGCCCCGGCCCTGATCCGAATTGTAGTTTCAACCATCCGAGCTTGCCATAATTCACCAGGGAGCCCGCCACACGCAGATGAGGGCGTAGGCCAGGGCTTCAGCCCTGTTTCAATCCACGCCCCTGCGCGAGGGGCGACGACGCTTTAGGCTTTTCGTCATTGTCCATCATGGGTTTCAATCCGCGCCCCTGCACGAAGGGCTACCGAACAAAAATGGACTTTGCAACTGATAAACGCTCTTACGGCACAATGTATAGTAATAGCGCCTTTTATTATCTGCAATCCGGGACAAGCACGGATCTGTCAGCCATATCACAGGTTTTCAGGTGGATGATATTTTCACTATACCTGTCCTGTATCTGAACCCCGGCCAAACCTGAGGTGACACCTGGATATATGGAAAAAGGCCGGGAACGCTGTTTAGCTGTGGCGCTGGCCAGTTATCACAACTTTTGTGCGAGAGCACGACGGCACCTATAGAGGTTCGGAGAGTAAAGAATGCGTGATGTAAGCTAGACTTCCCCTCCACGACACAATTCGTATCGATATCGATAGTTTTGAGGCCCAGATTTTCTTGCGATTACAGTTTGTAATGTTAGAAACGCATGGACTTTCCAATAACAGGAACCGCAACCGTAGTATTCCGAATATGGCGCTCATATGTCACAGGTTTTGATTGCCAATAATTTTTCCAGATACGTTGGAGATATCCGGTCAGGTGAAGTTAGAAATCATTGTTCAAATGACGCCCCCAACAGAGACAGCGGCCTCCTCGAGGGAAATTAAATCATATCTAGAATTCTGTGAGGCTTGGAAATGCTGAGGTACAAGAGGAGGCTATCCCAGACCGGCACCATTTTTTCTCATGTTCCGAAGGGTACAACCACCAACGATCGGTTAGTTTCAGAATTCCTTTCTTCTATCTCTGCGCTTCCTTTTCCCGCTTTTCAATCTCTTCGGCAAAGAGATCGAGGCGCAGAGGACAGGGAGATTGATTAAGGTCGACATATTGGCACTCAAGTTGATTGCATTGCACAAACAGCTCGTTTTTTGATTCACGGCTGAAGGAACGTTTATTTTTTAAAACGATTTTAACATTCTCAGATATAACGGTGCAAAAATAATCTTTTTCCCTACGGTTTGCCAATGGTTTTCTCCTCCCTTTTACGGGGACAGCGGAACATCCGTGATATTTTGACATTTACCAACGCTCATCTACCCTGATCTTTCACTATCTAAGATCTAGCACTCGTTGTGCTATGTAGCAGACATCCCAGCTTTCAATGATTACTTTTGAGGCCGTTTCAAAAGGCACCAAATTATAAATTGTTTTGGAACCAATGTCACTTCTTCGCTGGAGGAAATCGAAACCACGAAATCCAGTTTGTAGGAAGCTCTTTTGGCAAAAGCTCGATATTCCAGATGTCTTAATGACGGAATATGGCCTCACCCCTTTCCAAGTCTCTCAAAATCGCCAGGTTATCTAAGGCCTTCCCGGCTCCTACCGCTACCGCAGACAACGGGTCTTCGGCAATCTTCACAGGAAGGCCTATTTCTGACCT
>JAHECH010000250.1 GCA_024641835.1 Deltaproteobacteria bacterium | reverse complement strand
TCACGTTTTCGCAGGGGATCCGGCTGAAATCCACGAGGTGGCTATAAAACATTCTGGCATCATCCACTGCATACTTCAGCGGGCGGACTTTGGGATACCGGTTGATCCCGATGACCACAGCCCAGATGTTCTTACGCCTTTCTGCATAATGAACCCTGAGAGACTTTTCCGAAATCAAACCTTGGCCATCCACAGCCCGGATAGTGATTTGGTTTTCACCCGCCTCAAGCTGGATATTCTCCTTGAAATCGAAGCGCTTTGGGCCACCATCTTTTGTCTTCGTGATACCGCGCTCACCCCCTCTTTCCAGAAGAGGTTTGCCGTTAACGAACATTTCCAGCTTTGCCAGCCCCTTTTCGTCTTCGGCCACACCGGCTAGTTGAACGATTTTCGCTTCCACAGTGCTGCCTTCAGCGGGTGAGGCGATCACGATAACAGGTGGAGCTTTGGAACCATCTTTGAGCCTTATGATAAGATCCTGTTCCTTCTTTTGTTTTTCTTCGAGTTCCTTGGCCAGGGCTTCTGTTTTCTTTTTTTCCTCTTCGAATTCCTTTTTCACCCCATCGAGCTGGGCGAGCTGCTCTGTCAATTTTGCCAACCTCTCCTCCAACTGGACGATTTTTTTCTCCTTCTCCCCTCCTTCTAGAGAAGCTTGGGGCATTGGGGGAGGTTTTTGCTCTTTAGCCGCGCTCACGGGCGCTTTCGGGCTTTCAGCCTTTTGAGGCTCTCTTGAGGGTGGTGAAGGTTCTGCTTTCAGGGTCTGGATTTCTTTCTTTGTTTCCTCAATCTGCTTTGAAGCCTCCTTCGCAGCCAACTGGTATTTGCTTATACGTTCTGCTTGAGCCAAAGCATCAGCTATCGCCTTGTTTTTGGGATCCTTTTGCTTCAATTGCTGGAGGAAGCCTGCAATGGCTTGATAGTCGTCATTGGCCCATACGATAACGGTCACGCTAAAAGAGCCTGAATCATCTCTGTACCATTCAGGCCTCTTTGGATCTCCCGAAGGGTAGAGTTCGCCTGACCTGTATCCAAGATATAGGTCCCCGGAGTCAGTTGCAGTCAGGGAATTACCGCCCCAACCTGTCGCCAGGGCAGGAAAATAATTCCCTTCGCCTATTCTTGCCACCAGCGGCCAGCCATGCTCAGGCCTCACATCGCGATAATCACATCCCCCCCTCATGCAATAATCCATGCTTCCTGTGGCCAGAATCGCATAGATATCGCCTTTGTTCACGGAGACCCCGGTTTTCTTCATGCCCGGATTCCCTGCCCAGACCGTGAAGTGCTTGTAAGTCTTCACGCTGGCCGGGAGTGACTCCGGCATCTTGACCATAGGTTCCGTCGCACAACCGAGGACACTCACTAGAATAAGCGAGGCAAAAACAATCCTAAGGTAATATGCTTTTTGGTCCTTCATAGGAATCCTCCTCTTCGTGGTCAGAGAGGGATGGATGTTGGAGGGATACAGAAAAGACCGTCAAAGACTCCTTAATTTTAGCTAACACGACAAAAGATCTCAAGAACAAGCTGCCAGACGCCCAAATCCACCGCCTAATTCCCGGACTCTTCGCGGGACGCGGGTTTCGAGCAATTCCTGATCATCAGCAAGGCGTCAGATGCAAGGCGCCGAGGAGCGACAACCGAGGCGTATCGAGATATACGCCGCAAGGAGGAGCGAGCGAAGGCAACGCCGCAAATGATGCCTTGATGGTGAATCAGGGAGACGCTCTATCCCTTGACAATTCAGGCTTATTCACCCAATATATCCTCGTAATAAGGGCTTCTACGGGGTAATTATCCAGCACTTTACTTCCGGCCCGTTCTGCTGGAGAGTGGCAATCTGATTACGGTCATTGGCTGACCATGACACGTATTGGAGGCCCGGGAGATGAGCAAATCCCGCCTAGGCTTTTTCTTCATCGCATTCTTGGGAATCCTAGTCCCTTTGATTTCCTCATTCATTTCTTCAATAAGCATAGCGGCCGACCAAAAAGGAGCAATGAATGTTGTATTCCATTGGGCATTCGGCTCAGTCAGAAATACCGCCCAAGGGTCGCAGTTCGAAGAGATCACTAGTGATACCAAGCTGAGTTCCAGGGACCAGATCAAATTCTTCTTGAAGCCCGTGAGCGGTTGTTTTTTGTATCTTATCTATCACAGTTCCCAAGGAGAACTGGCTGTCCTGTTTCCCTATCGTTTCAAGGACAAATCCGGTGAGGAGCAAGCCCTGAAAGGGTATTACATTCCTGAAGGGAATGAATGGTTTCAACTGGATGAGCATATGGGCCAGGAGAGATTTCATCTGCTCGCCTCAGATACGCGTTTAACTCCCCTGGAAGACCTGATCAACCAGTATGAGAGCGGTGATAATACTAAGAAGCCTGAACTCTTGCAACAAATTCTCTCTGAAATCGATAAGCTGCGGAGAAAGAATTTTAAACCAAAAGCCAATGTCGAGCGTCCTCTGAGCATTGTGGGAAACCTCCGGGGAACTAAGAAAACAGAAGCCGCCTCGCCCCTTGATCTCGCCGAGCATGCGGTGGAAATCTCGGCTAGCCATTTCTTCATCAGGACCTATACGATTGACCACCAATAGGAATACACACGTAAAATCAGTCGCCATTCTGATTTTGGGCGCAATGGTTGCAGCCTATGGGTGTTTCTGGTCCCTGCCAGACGTATTTCATACATGGAATGCCCAAGCCGTCGACCGTCTCTTCCAGCTCAGATCAAAGCTAAAAAGATCACGTCCTACCTATACCGGCATGGTGGCTCATGTGGATTTTAACAATTCCAGTATTGAGCGATTGGGCCAACATTACCTCTCTCGCATGCATTTTGCGAAGGTGGTCAAGAACCTGGCTTCCATGGGAGTTTCCGCTCAGGTGTTCGACTTCATTTTTGCGGCCCGGCTTAATGATGCTGACGACCTCGCCTTAATCCAAGCGGTCAAGGAGGCGGGAAATGTCTATTTCGGCATCGCATTTGAGCTTTTGCCGCCGGATCAGATACAGAAAGAAAAAAGCCAGCCCTCCAAGGGGAAACCCTTTATCGGACAGATGCTATGGAACATTGCCTTCAAAGGAAAAGAAAGATCCCTCTATGAGGGCATCAACCCCTTGGCCACGTTCCCTGATCTTGCTCTTGCCTCCAGGGGGTTGGGTTCTCTCAGTGTCAAATTCGATCGCGATGGTGTGCTGCGCAGAATACCGCTCCTTGTACGTTATCAACAGGGCTTTTATCCCAGCCTTGCCTTCCGGGCGATCTGTGATTACCTGGGCGTTCTCCCGGAAAATATCGTCCTCAATCCCGGCAAATATCTTCTGTTGAGAAATGCGAAAAAACCTGGGAATGAAAAAGCGCGAGACATTACCATTCCCATAGACGAGAACTGCAACATGATCGTCAACTATCTGGGTCCATGGGGAACCATGGATCATTACAGCTTCGCTGATATTCTCCAAGCCTCTGAGGATCAAGAGGAGCTAAAGATATGGCGTGAAGAGCTTAAAGGTCGAATCGTCATTGTTTCCGATATCACCACAGGTTCATCAGATGTGGGACCGGTTCCAACGGATGCCAGCTTCCCTCTCAGCGGAGTACACGCTAACATCATTCACAATATTCTGACAGAGTCATTTCTGAGAGAGCTCTCTCACCGGGAAATGCTTGCCCTAGAGTTGGTGATGATGGCAATCTTGTTCATTCTATCCACCAGATTTTCTTCCATCCCTTTTTCCATCGGCGCGTTTCTGCTCGCCGGAACTTTTTCTGGTTTTGCCGCCCTGGGATTTTTCTACAAGGGCGTCATCCTTAATGTCATCCGTCCGCTTTTGATGTTAGCCTTTGCGACCACAGCTATCATTCTTTTCCGGTATATACAGGAAGAAAAGGAAAAGATAGAAACCCTTCGCCAGAGGGATTTTATCAGGGGAACCTTTGGCCGTTATCTCAGCAGCGAGGTCGTGGATGAACTGCTGGACAGGCCAGGAGGCCTGAAGATGAGCGGAGAGATTCGTGAAGTCACCTTCCTGGTTTCTGATCTCAGGGGCTTCACAGCCCTGACATCAAGACTTCCCCCTGTTCAGGTCATTGAAATCATGAACCGCTATTTCGAGCACATGATCGATACCATCACGCGTTACAGGGGAACGGTGAAAGAGTTCCAGGGAGACGGTATTCTTGCTTTCTTTGGCGCCCCTCTATGTTCTGCAGATGATCCTCACCGGGCCGTTGCCTGCGCCATTGCGATGCAGAACACCTTGGAGGTGGTGAATGCCGAGCATCGCCGCCTCGATTTGCCGGAGCTTGCCATGGGTATCGGCATCAACACGGGAGACGCCGTGGTGGGGAACATAGGCTCAGAAAAAAGAGCCTCCTATGGAGCCATCGGAACGCCCATCAATCTGGCCTACCGGATTGAATCCTACACGGTTGGGGGGCAGATCCTCATCAGCGCGAGCACCTACGAGAAAGTTCAATCCCTGGTGAAAGTCAGGGATACAAAAGAAGTCTGGCTGAAAGGCATCGAGCAAAAGCTGATGCTTTATGATGTGGTCGGAATGGCAGGTTCATACGCCATCTCCTTACCTGAAAGGCAAGAAGACGTTCTTGTCCCCCTTGACCCGCCCTTCCTGTTGACCTGCTTTCCATTCGCCGGTAAAGCTTCATCGGGTTCTTCGATTCCTGGAGAGATCATAGCTCTCGGTGAGCACGGTGCGATGATCTGCTTGGCACAGGGTGTGGAGAGTTATTCCAATCTCAAGCTTCTGCTCTCCTCACCGCGGTCTGACCGGACCATCGAAATCTACGCCAAAGTGCTGAAGGAAAGATCCTCTGGCGGAGCCGCATTCCCGAAGGAGTATCGCATCCAATTCACGTGGCTCACCAGAGAGGCGAAGAGCTTTCTGGGAGAATTGATCGCACAGAGAAGAGCAAGACTAGTCTAGCACTGCTGTCCAAAATCGGTTTGAAACGGGCTCTTCGATTCCATAGGTACCTGTTTTTGCACGATGCCTACGTTTGCCTGGAATTCAGGTTCACTATTTTCCAGATGACCAGGCCAGGGGCGTGGGGGTGAAAGAGACCCTCATGCCGCGGCAAAATGGCAAAATTGTTTTTGCGCAGGAATGCCAGCCTAGAGGATCTGAATCAGGAAAAACAGTCCAGTCGCAGTTCCCAGGACGCTCAGGACCGGCAGGAGAAGATACCGGTAACTTTTGAAAAGACTGGCGTGGTAGTAGTCCTTCGTCACCAGGAAGCAGAGATGCACCGGAGAGAGCATCATTCCCATGTACCCGAAGGTAAAAGCAAGTGCCCCGGCGCACATGTACCCGAGAAGATTGTTCGCCGGAAACATGGGGATGATCAGAGGAAATGAGGTCCCGACAAATCCGACCGCTATCCCGGTGATGATCCCGGAGATAAAAGGCAGGATCATCAAGACCAGATAGACGGGTATATGGTAAGCGAGCAGTTCGGAACGAATCTGCAAGGCAGCCCGGCTCTCCTTCAAAGCGCCTTGGAACACCATGATCGCCAGGATAAGAAGCAACATCGATAGAGAGCCTTGGTCGAAGAAAGCGGATCTCATCCGCCTCCATGGAACATGATTCGACGCCACTACCCAGATGAGGGCCGCCAGGATCCCTGGAAGGATGGAAAGAGCACCGGGCAAGGGGAAATCTGCTCCAAAGAATCCAAGAACCCTTGTGAGAACGCCTTCAAAAACGACAAAAAAGATGATGATCAGGATCGGCAGGATTTCCATCAGGAAACTCCCGAGCCCACCCCATGAAACATGCTGCGTCCGCTCCTTTTGAGCCGGCCGGATGGGCCGCAGAATAAAAAGCAAACCAGCCCCGACGGAAATCACCGTCAGGGGCGCCATGGTGGCGATATAGATCCATGTTTGGACCTTGAGGAGCGCAAGAGCCAGAATGACTCCAGGATAAATCGGCCACCAGTACTCCCAGACATGGCGGAACCAGTAGTTGATGATTGTCTTCTGCTCCCCGCTGAGAGACATCTTTGCCAGGGAAGCATCCACCATGGGCGCGGAGAAGAGAGCCCCTCCAGGCATGGGAAGCAAGCCGATCAGAGCAGTCATAACCGACCCAACGGTCAACGGGTCACCGGCTACGCGAGCAAAGCTGGCCACCAATCGGTCCATCTGGCCTGCCTCTTTCATGATTTTGCTCATGGCCATAATCAGCCAGACAATCATCAGGATACCGATCGTTTGCGCGCTCAGGGTGCTATCAATCATCACTCGGAGCCATTGACCAGCGTTCAATCCCATCCAGAACGCCAATGCCGATGAACCTAAAAAAAGAGACAAGCTCAACTGAAGGCGGAGCCTATTAAGGAGTAGGATGAGGCCGAAGATAATGAAGACTTTGAACAGGGCCGGAATGGGGTTTCCTCCGTCAACCCACTAATGCTTGCTCATCATGTGTTTGACGGCCTTTTCGAGCCCGTCCAAGGTGAGATCAAACATGGGGAAAATTTCGCGGATCATCAGT
>JAHECH010000249.1 GCA_024641835.1 Deltaproteobacteria bacterium | reverse complement strand
GAGCGAATCGCTCTTCTTCCCAAGAACGAGCCCAGAACCATTCACATGTACAACGGGTACTTGCGTTTTTTGGGTTAGCATTGGGTCGGACCAAGGGAAGTGGTTGGATTCGATGAGGAAGGTATCCAGAATGGGGCAATTTCAGCCCTTAGAACGATATTTTTGGCCATGAAAAGACCAATCTAAGGTTGAAAGGAACAAGTGTCTTTGACCAATTCAAGGTCCGTGGCCCACCGCCGCTGAAATCGCAGTTATGAGCCACTTGTATGAGTTGTCTCTGGGGACCTTGATGGTGTGGATCAGAACTTGGGAACAAGACCTGCTTGCTTGCAAAGCTCGTTGGCTGTTATGCGGTCGAATTGTCTATGCCTTTTGACCGGGACAACCTTGCTTCCGTTCGTGTAAATGGAATGGTTTGCGCCTTCCCGTAGCAAATAGAAGCCATGCTTCTCGAAGTAGCGAACAAGATCACTGCGCTTGACTGACATGCTCTATTTCAACCGGAACCTGTTCAATAAGGGCGTTACCCAGAGGCATCTCTTTACCCAGTTGCTGGTAAGCAAGCACCATTTCCTTCAGTGCATCACGGAGCATGTTTCGGCACTCTTCGAGATCGCTGCCCTCGGTCACGACCTCAGGCCACTCCACGAGTTGGCCCATGTAACCAGAACTTATCTTGGTGTATTTGGCTGTGTAGCTGACCATCACCAACTCCTCGAATTTTTTGTTATGGTACAGCGGTTTTGTTACAGAGTCAAATCGAATAAAAATAGTTGGAATGGGGTCGGGCCACGTTAAGTAACCGATGTCCATGGTATAATTCTAAATCTGCCCCCCTAAACCGGGCTTATAATGCGTTTTCGAAGGCCATAAGGCCGTCTTAGTCCAAGGTGTATAGCAAGAGCAAAGCGACATTAAATTCCGGGGTACGCTTGGCATATCACCCAACGGTGCCATAAAAATATTTCTGCTCAAACTCTCAGGAGATCGGTTGAGGTGGTTGCAATGGTAGTATGAAACCGGCGATCGATGGGGTTTCACTGAAGTTTGCCTTGCAGTTTCTGATCGGGTGCAATAGCTTTTGCGTAGCGTAGAGTATTCATGAAAGGATAACAAACACGGAATCTGTTTTACCGCTGGATAAGATGACGGCGGGGATTCGTCCACCAGCAAGTTCCTTAGAACTGACGAGCTTAGTTTTACGGCGCCATATGGCATGTTCAACAAGATGGTTGAACGCTTCGGAGAATCTTTTTTGACGACCAAAACCTGGGCGACTGTTCAAAAAAAGATCGCGCGCGCCAGGAAAACCTGGGGAGAGAAGTAGCGGGAACGGGGTCAGCCCTAAATTTCTCTCAGACTTTGGCCACGTAATCCATTGGCCCGTTCGATGGTTCGACGTTGCTCAGCATCGGCCCTGAGTCATGTTGAAGGGTCGACGCGCTGCGCTCGCTCAGGGCCGCTGATCCGGGAGTTGGGCTGCGAAAAAACTTGCTTTTCCTTCCCTATGGAATTTTGATATTCTGCTTTCACAAAGGAGAAAAGAGATGAAAGACGACAAATTACTTGAGCGGATAGTCCTGAATCCGAAGGTCATGGTAGGGAAACCCGTCATTCGGGGGACTCGTTTGACCGTGGATTTCATACTGAATCTTCTGGCGCACGGCGCAACGGAGAAAGAGATTCTTGAGGAATACAAAGGACTTACAGACGACGACATCCGTGCTTGCTTCCTTTTCGCGACCAAAGCTCTGAAGGAGACCGAGTTCATGCCCTTGGAAGTTGAGCCCATCTCATGAGGTTCCTGGTTGATGAGTGCACTGGACCGGCCGTGGCCTCTTGGCTTCGGGATCAGAATCACGATGTGTTCTCTGTGTTCGATGAGGCTAGAGGCATGGAAGATGATGACATTATCAGAAAGGCGCTTAGTGAGAAATGGATCCTAATCACAAACGACAAGGGCTTCGGAGAAAAAGTCTATCGAGATGGCCAACTTCATAGGGGTGTCATATTGCTTCGTCTCGAAGATGAAAGGCCTGCTTCGAAAATTCAAATCTTGACACGTCTCCTTGAAAGATATTCTGACAGAATACCTAATTCCTTTCTCGTTGTGACCGAAAGGCAAGTCCGATTTGCCAAGTAGTGAATAAACCGGAGGTGCGAGAACATCTCAATCCGGCGGAAGACGTGTTAACGGTCTTCGCTGCTCTCATCGTGTGTGCCGGGCATGGCACAGGACTTGTGGGGTGAAAGTCCCCATGCCGGGTTTTCGCGGAGCCTAAGGCTAGGAAAAGGGCAAGGGCGTCGCCGCGAGGCTCCCCCCTATCCCAATTATGTGGACTTTAGAGCATTTGGAATTATACGGAGAGGATATAAAATTAGCACCTATATTTTAATGAAGGTATTGGAATCAGCCCCAAGCAGATATGATGCGGGCATTCGCATTCTTACACTTGGAAAATTAGAGAAGGCTTATGATCGTTTGGCATGTTACATCAAAGATGGACAGAAGGTTCTTGATATTGGCTGTGGAACTGGTGCATTATCGCTAAGGGCTGCTCAGAAAGGTGCAAATGTAAAGGGAATTGATATAAACCTACGCATGTTAAAGATCGCACAAAAACGAGCGGATGAGATGAATGTAACACAAAACGTGGAGTTTTTTGAAATGGGTGTTGCTGAACTTGATGGCGAAAAATCGGGAAATTATGACATCGTGATGAGCGGCATTTGTTTTTCTGAGTTAACCGAGTACGAAATAGTATATACCCTGAAAGAAATCAAAAGAATATTAAAGCCAAGGGGGATTCTGCTTATTGCAGATGAAGTAGGACCTAAGCGCCTTTCAAAAAAGATATCCCATTGGCTTATAAGATTTCCTCTCATAATAATTACTTATATTTTTACTCAGACTACTACAAAGGCAGTAGAGAATCTACCAGAAATGACGGAAAGGGCAGGGTTTCTGATAGAATCAGTTAGGTTAAATAAAATAGGAAATTTTATGGAATTAGTTGGCAAAAAGCCTCAGGAATAAGAAAATGAATCTGGTCAACTATATAGCTGTCAATATTTTTGAAACACTACTGAGAGTCATACCAATTCCCTGCAAGACAGGTGTGATAAAAATTGGAAAACCCAACAGAACTTCACCTGTCTTTTTAACATGCAATTATCACCTAACTGCTAAGAGAGTAAAAAGAGCTTTGCATAGGATTGATTGTTATCTTCTGATTGCAAATAGCAATGGACATAATGTTTGGTGTGGGGCGACAGGCGGGCATTTTACAAATCATGATGTTATTTCAGTCCTTAAAACCAGCGGAATTGAAAAACTTGTGGATCACAAAAATGTGATACTCCCACAACTTGCAGCTAGTGGTATTGAAACCAAACATATAGAAAAGAAAACGCGATGGAAGGTAATCTGGGGACCAGTTTATGCAGAAGATATTCCGGCGTTTATTGAAAATAATCTTAAGAAAACGATTGAGATGCGGGAAGTAAGATTCTCATTGGTGCAGCGAATAGAAATGGCCATTATGTGGGCATTCCCGTTTTCAATTATCGCTTCTCTGATAACGATTTGCTTTTGGCCTGAAGTGCTTCTGCCTCTAAATGCTCTTCTCTGGGGGTTGCCATTTATTATTTTTGTGTCTTTCCCGTTTTACTCCAGGTGGCTTGATCCAAAAAAGAAAGGAATAGGTTTCAGTAAGTACACGGTTATCTTCGATTTCGGACGTATGCCCTTAATCCTGTGGGGACTTTCTTTGGTCTGCCTTTTTGGCTTCAGCATCATGACAAATGCACTTACTTGGGAAGTCATCTTTCGCTGGGGTTTTATGTCCTTTATCGTTATTCTTATCATCAGCCTGGACTTAATGGGGAGCACTCCCATATCTAAAAGCGGTCTCCATGAAGACAGGTTCTTAAAGATTGTGCTTGATGAACGAAAGTGCAAAGGCGCTGGTTTCTGCGAGCAGGTTTGTCCAAAAAATTGCTATGAGGTAGATAAAATCCGGCATATAGCCACAGTACCTAGAGCGGATGAGTGTGTTCAATGTGGTGCATGTATAGTCCAATGTCCTTTCGATGCTTTGTATTTCCAGAGTCCAGAAGGTGAAATACTATCCCCTGAATCCGTTAGAAAATATAAGTTAAATTTAATAGGTAAGAGACTAGCGAAAGTTGAACGGGAATAGTGATGAAAGTTAGTTATACAAACAATCTCCTGATCAGCGGCTCAACCCGACAGGGGGTATCGGGGGATGTGGGACGGTCATAATTAAATAAGTATCTTGAGAATTGGACAAAGTTGGACGGCGGTTAGTTATATATTTATGACCGTCCCATATTCCTTCGAAAAGGAGTTTCTCCGCTCGACGCTGTTGCGTTTGCCTGACACGGCCTTGCAGTTGACTGCTCTTGATGTCAAGGCATCCGGAGTCCAGCGTCAGACGGCGCATACCCCAGCTTTATTCTCCGACAGGCGATGTTCAGTCGGATATAGGTGAGGAGAAAAATGGTCGAAAGTTTCCCCAAAATTAAGGTCGCGGTCGTGCAGGCTGCTCCAGTTCCTTTCAACCGCGAGGCCACCGTTGAGAAGGCATGTCGCGTAACGCGTGAAGCCGCTGCACAAGGCGCAGGATTAATCCTTTTCCCGGAGGCCTTTGTCCCGGCCTACCCGCGCGGCCTGAGCTTTGGCACAGTGGTTGGCAGGCGGAGCCCACAAGGACGACTCACTTGGCAAACTTACTGGGCCAATGCGGTTGATATTCCCAGCCCGACTACTGAAGCGCTGGGAGCGGCGGCCCGTGAATCAAAAGCATATGTGATCGTAGGTGTCATCGAGCGGGACAGTCAATTCAGTCGGGGCACGCTCTATTGCACCATGCTCTACTTTAACCCCGACGGACAACTGATCGGCAAACACCGTAAACTCAAGCCTACCGGTGGCGAGCGGCTGATCTGGGGCGAGGGAGATGGCAGCACTCTGACCGTGATTGATACTGAGTTTGGCAAGGTCGGAGGGTTGATTTGCTGGGAGAACTATATGCCTCTGGCGAGGATGGCCATGTACAGCAAAGGGGTCGAGCTCTATCTGGCTCCCACTGCTGATGCCCGCGACAGTTGGCAGTCCACCCTGCGCCATATCGCCTGTGAGGGGCGTTGCTTTGTACTGGGATGCAACCAGTTTGTGACGAAAGCCATGTATCCGCCTGATCTGGCCGGGGTGGAAGAGTTAGCCAACCTGCCTGAGATCATCTGCCGTGGAGGCAGTGCCGTCATCTCTCCGTTGGGAAAGGTTCTGGCAGGTCCTCTATATGATCAGGAAGGCACTCTGTTTGCGGACCTTGATCTGGCCGAGATAGCCCAGGCTAAATTCGACTTTGATGTGACAGGCCACTACTCCCGACCTGACGTATTTCAACTAACGGTCAATGAGAGACCGATGCTGCCGGTGACATACAAGACAACTGAAGACTGATAGTCATGCACCAAATAAAGCATGGCATGCCAGGGGCATTGTGTGCATTGGTTTGGACCAAGACAACGAGTTGTAAGCATGGCAAACGATGAAGCTAAAATCCTTATAAAAGAGTAAGGTTGTATTTTCATGTGCGTCCCATATTTCACTGAGCCGCATCGTTGGGCTGAGGAAGACGGATTCGGAAAGGAGTGATATGGCAGAAACACTGAAACCTCCCTACCTTCAAAAGGATGACAGACGCGGAGAAATTCAGGTTTGGATTGTGGATGGCAGCTACGTCCGCGGACACCTTGATGAGGAGTTCACAAACTTTGGCCAGCACTACAGGTATCCGTACATTCCCGACAATGAGTTCTGGATCGATGAAGAGGCGGAACATGACGAACGCGCGTTCTTTATCGATCACCTGCTCGTCGAGAACGAGTTGATGAGCAAAGGAGTTTCTTACGAAAAGGCAATCGTGGAAGCAGACCGCGTCGAACGCCGAGAACGGCGCCGCGCGGGTGACGTTGCAAAGGCAACTCTCCATGGGAAGCAACTGCCGGACGCGCAGTCTGTTCATGAACGTCTTTGGAAGAGGCTGGAGAATGGTGTCCACGTCTGGATCGTAAACGGTCGACTCGTGCGGAGCGTTTTCGACATCGACTTCACGGCCGGAGGGCACGATCACGTCTATGAATTCGTACCGGAAGGGGAGGTGTGGATAGATGACGCGATCACGGAGAAGGAGCGGGGCTTTGTGCTTCTTCACGAGTTGCACGAACGGAACCAGATGTCAGCCGGTGCTCCATACAGCCAGGCTCACGCTGAGTCCAGCCGTCTGGAGTTTCGCTGCCGACACCACCCCGACGAACTCCATGATGCGCTCGCGTCCGAAGGCTGGGCCTAGCGGGTCCGGGCTTGCGCGGTGACAGCCCCACAGACGGTGCACGGTTGAACATAGTATGACATTGATTGCTTTTCCTTGTACCGTACGCCCTGCGCCGTGGCCCCTCGGAAAGTCCCTGTAGCGATATTGAGGCTCTGAGAGACCGCCTCCCGGC
>JAHECH010000248.1 GCA_024641835.1 Deltaproteobacteria bacterium | reverse complement strand
GTTCAGAATGCGGACTACGATGTGGAGGCTGCGACCAAAGGGATTGTCTATATCGACGAAATTGACAAGATCGCGCGAAAATCAGACAGCCCCTCCATCACCCGCGATGTTTCAGGCGAGGGGGTGCAGCAGGCCCTCCTCAAGATCATTGAGGGCACCATGGCGAGCATCCCGCCCAAGGGGGGTCGCAAACATCCCCAGCAGGATTTTGTGAAGGTAAACACCAACAACATCCTGTTTATCTGCGGCGGCACCTTCAACGGCCTGGATAAGCTCATCCGCAGCCGCATCGGCAGCAAGACCATGGGGTTTGAAGCAGCCATCCAGAGCAAGGAAAATGAAAACATGAATGAGGTCATGTCGCTTGTCCAGCCGGAGGACCTCATCAAATTTGGGATGATCCCTGAATTCATCGGAAGGCTGCCGATTGTGACTACCCTGGATGAACTTAGCCTGGAAGCTTTGGTTCGAATTCTGACGGAACCGCGAAACGCCCTGGTAAAGCAGTATAAGAAGCTTTTCGAGATGGAAGGAGTAGCATTGAAGTTTACGGAGGAGGCTCTTCTGGTTGTTGCCAAAGATGCAATCAAACGCAAGTCAGGAGCCAGGGGCCTTAGGGCCATTCTCGAGTCTGTCATGCTGGATATCATGTACGATATCCCGAACATGCACGGGGTTCGGGAGTGTGTCGTCGGAGAAGAAGTGATTACCAAGAGGGAGGCTCCTCTCTTGGTCTATGAGAATCAGGTAGGGTACGCATAACATGTTTAACTTGAACAAGAAGAGACCGGAACCGCTGGCTGATGAACATCAATTTCCACTACTCCCTCTAAGGGACGTAGTGGTTTTTCCCAACATGGTCGTTCCTCTATTTGTCGGCCGTGACAAATCTATAAAAGCCCTTGAATACGCCATGTCCCATGAGAAGGAGGTTTTTCTTTGCGCTCAAAAGGACGCGAAGGTCGATAATCCGACTCAAAAAGACATTTACGCCTTCGGCACCATGGGCATGGTGCTTCAGCTGCTCCGATTGCCTGACGGCACTGTCAAAGCTCTCATTGAGGGCAAGCAGAGAGCGAGGATAGAGAGCTTCCTGCCCCATCCTGATTTCTTCATGGTCACGGTCACCAAGTACCCTGAGCAATACGATGCGGATGAAGAGTCTATGGCGCTCATGAGGGCCGTCATCGACGGCTTTGATGAATATGCCAAGCTCAATGAGAAGATCGGCAAGGATCTGGCGACCACCATCTCTGCCATCGAAGACCCAGCCCGCCTGGCGGACACGATCGCTGCGCAACTGACCCTCAGGGTGAAGGATAAGCAGGAGATTCTTCAGGTCGAAGATCTGAATGCCAGAATGGAGATGATTTTCGAGAAACTCCGAAATGAGGTCAACATTCTCAAGCTGGAAAACCGCCTCAAGAAAAGGGTCAAGAAACAGATGGAGAAGACCCAGAAGGATTACTACCTGAATGAGCAGATGCGGGCCATTCAGAAGGAGATGGGGACCAAGGATGACTTCAAGGCGGAACTGGTCGAGCTCGAGAAAAGAATAAAGAGAAAAAGACTGTCCAAGGAGGCCTATCAAAGGGTTTGGCAAGAGTTCAAGAAACTGAAACTCATGTCACCCATGTCAGCCGAGGCGACGGTTGTGCGCAATTACATCGACTGGATCCTGTCTCTTCCCTGGGACGAGAGGACCAAGGATAAAATAGATATCAACGAGGCTGCCAAGATTCTGGATGAAGACCACTACGGACTCACCAAACCCAAGGAGAGAATTCTCGAGTACCTCGCTGTTCAAGGGCTGACAAAAAAGATGAGAGGACCGATTCTTTGCCTTGTGGGTCCTCCAGGGGTGGGCAAGACCTCCATCGCAAAATCTGTAGCCAGATCTACGGGGCGCAACTTTGTCCGTCTCTCCCTGGGCGGAGTCCGGGATGAAGCAGAGATCCGCGGGCACAGGAGAACTTACATCGGCGCTCTGCCAGGGAAAATCATCCAGTACCTGAAAAAAGCCAAATCCACCAATCCAGTGTTCTGCCTGGATGAAGTGGACAAGATGAGCACCGACTTCCGGGGTGATCCATCTGCGGCGCTTCTTGAAGTCCTGGACCCTGAACAGAACGTCGCTTTCAATGACCACTATCTCGATCTGGATTACGATCTCTCTGAGGTGCTTTTCATCACCACAGCAAACACGCTTCACAATATCCCTCTCGCGCTGCAGGACAGGATGGAAATCATCAGACTGCCCGGCTACACGGAGCTGGAGAAGCTGAACATCGCGAAGCAGTTCCTTATCAAAAAGCAAGTGGAGCAGAATGGGCTCACCGATGTGAAAATCACCTTCTCGGACAAGGCTATCCTTGCCATCATCAGAAATTACACGAGGGAAGCAGGCGTCCGCAACCTTGAGCGGGAGATATCCTCCATCTGCCGAAAGCTTGCCAAAGAGGTGCTTGCCAAGGGGAAGGACATCAGGATCAACATCACGGCCAATTCCATCCACAAGTACCTTGGTGTCATCAAATTCAGGTACGGCGTCACAGAGGAACTGGATCAGATTGGGCTCACCACCGGGCTGGCGTGGACGGATGTGGGAGGAGAACTCCTCCAGACAGAAGTAGCCCTCATGCCTGGCAAGGGCAAGCTGGTCTTGACGGGCAAGCTGGGCGAGGTGATGCAGGAGTCGGCCCAGGCTGCTCTAAGCTACGTCCGATCCCGGGCAAGACAGTTGAAGCTGCCTGAGAAATTCTATGAGAACATCGATATTCACATCCATGTCCCTGAGGGTGCTATCCCCAAGGACGGGCCTTCTGCCGGCATCGCTATCGCCACATCGATTGTTTCCGCTCTGACAAGGAAACCTGTAAGGCACGATATTGCCATGACCGGAGAGATTACCCTGAGGGGAAGGGTCTTGCCCATTGGCGGACTGAAGGAGAAGATCCTTGCTGCCCACAGGGGTCTTGTGAATGCAGTTCTGATCCCTGAAGACAATAAAAAGGACATTGAAGAGATCCCCAAGAGAGTCCTGAAGAAAGTGGAATTGGTTCTGGTGGGTCACATGGATGACGTTCTGAGGGAGGCTCTTATTCTGAAAGAGGGTGAAGAACTTTTCGCTCCGGAGGCGGAGTGCGAGCCCATCTGCCTTGAGCCTCGCAAGGAGGCGGAGGTGCCTGTTCCCGGCGAAGTGACAGCCCATTGAAATCCCTTGACATCCCATACATGATGGCCATAATTAGTGCTTTGGATGGGCGGATAGCTCAGCGGGAGAGCATCGGCCTTACAAGCCGGGGGTCGCAGGTTCAAATCCTGTTCCGCCTACCAGAAATGGCTTTCAGCCATTTACCTATGGCCGATAGCAATTGGCTAACGGCCGATGGTGAAACCAAGGGTTTCCCTGGGGACGTAGTTCAGCTTGGATAGAACGCCGGCCTGTCACGCCGGAGGTCGCGAGTTCGAGCCTCGTCGTCCCCGCCATTGACATCAGAAAGCCCACCTCAAACGAGGTGGGTTTTCTTGTTGACATGGGGACATGACAGGCTGAAACTCGCAGGTAACTCATTTTCACAGAAGACCATCCCGGTCGATCGTCTGCGATGAAACGTGAGAATGAAATAAAACCTCGAAATAATAGGGAGAATATTGAAGCTTTGGTTAGAACGTCCCGACGCGCCTAACAAGCGCGCCGGGAAGGTCGTCCCGTCTGAATGACGGGATCGTCCCCGCCAGTAAAAATGAGGGGTTGGCGTTTTGTCCCGCCAACCCCTCGTTCATTTAACTTCTCTTGGATGAACTACGTGGAAAGATGAGGGGGCTTGACGTCTCCTCTCAGGGCTTCGTGGAATGCAAATAGGCCGCTGCATTCTGCTGCCCCATACGGGCCGCTTCCTTGAGATCGTTTGCAGCCTCTTTCTCCCGTCCCATAGCGAGCAGGACAACACCACGGTTGAAAAAGAGGTCTCCATCATCCGGTTTAAGTTTGAGGGCCATCCCGTAGTCATTGATGGCGAGATCACTCCTGCCTGCTCTATAATGGGCATTACCCCGGTTGCAGTATGCTTCATAGAAATTGGGATTAAGCTCCAAGACTGTAGTGAAATCCTCCACTGAGAGATCAAACCGACGCGCCTGCAACCGCACCAAACCACGATTGTAATAGGCATCTGCATCCTTGTTATTGAGGGCGATCACTTGATCGTAGAGGTTTTCTGCTTCCTTTAAATTGCCTTGGGACCCAACGAACCATGCGCGATTGTAGATAGCATCTGTATCCTCACCAGCATGAAGCGGGGGAGTCTCAGCTGCTCTAGCGCTGGTCTTCGTCTTGGCGGGCTTGCCCTCAATTTTCTTCAGAACTTTGACAGGCATTGATTGTTGGGGGCGAGATTCAGCCGGGACATCCGCTCTAGAACGTATGGCTACCTTTGCAACTGGAGGGGGCGCCACAGTGATCGCCATAGCCATCTTTGCCGCAGCGGCAATCTGGCTGTACTGTGTTTTAACAAAAAGCCCGATCAAGGCAAATGGAAGAAGGCCAATGGCCACCATCGCAGCGGCAACAGCGAAGTTCGTTTTCACCGGAGGAAAATGTTCGACTCTTTGCTCGTCACCCACGGCGAGGCCCTTGATCTGCCAGTTGAAGAGCATGCTCAGAGACCAAGGCGTGAACAGGTTAAGTGTCATCGAATTCAGTATAGCGGTGATGATTGAAATTTTCAGGAAAGCAAGAAAGCCTCCGCCAAAAGAGGTCTTTTGCCCAGCATACAGGGTGTGTTCCTCCTTCCAAGCGTACAGCCGATAAAAACCATACACGTAATATATACCTAAAGTCAGAACGGGAAGGATCACCAGATGAACCAGGTAAAGCGGAAACAATCCTCCTCCTGTGCCTTTGAACCGGCTTGGAGCGTCTCCCACAAGGGTGTGTCTCGCCTTCCATTCAAAGAACTTGCAGATTGCCCAAGGCCCATAGAGGCCAAGGGTAAGGAGTGTGAGTAACCCTTGAACAAGTCCGAGCACGAAAAGCTGGCCCCCGGTGCCCACGAATCTGACTTGTTTGTCCTGGATGGTTGTGTGGGATGCCTTTAGTTTGAATATCCTTACCCAGGCCCAGGGCGCGTAGAGGCCTAATGTGATAGCGCTCAAAATAAACAGGTGAACGAGAACGGTAGAGAAAAAAACCCCACCGTTCCCAGTGAATTTGCAGTTTCCGCTAGCCATTATTTCCTCCTTTTGCTGTTCCGGAAAAGGATCTTGTTGAAGTTGAGATTCCTCGACTATAGCTATAACTGAGTAGCAGAGTATGCAAAAACTATGCTAAACACAGTTTAGCCTAATATCAATAACTTTCGATTAGTTAACCAAAAGGCAGTGCGAAACTGAAAAACACCCCGGCAAAAAGCCGTCACACTTGTTACGAAAAACGACAGGTGTTGTCTGGAAAGATAGGGTCTTTGGGGGTCATCTATGACAACGGATTCCTCTTTCGGACCCTGAGCTTGCCGAAGGGCTGACCGTGGCTGTCACACCGGCTGTTGGTCTATTTCGCTCTTTGAGCTGTGCCGGATTCTGGCCGGACAAGTAAGAAAGTCAAAAAAACGTGGACACCCCGCGCATTTTCCATTATCAGGGATATAACTATCCCGGGCAACGGGCTAGCCCATGGTCAAAGGAGGAAACAGGAACCGGAGATGCTCCGCCACTCCTAGACCTCATGTAGCGGAAAGTGCTGGCCAGACAGGGGTGATGCAAACAGTGGGCTGATCAGGATGGGAAGAGGAACAAACGGCTCGGCCTGAGCATTCATCCCGAGCTCAAGGCGAGGGACTCACCGGATCTTACAACCATCATACACAAGGAGAGAGAAAATGGCAGACATGATCAGAAAGGTTTCGTACTTTGCTATGGATGTGGCTGACAAGCCGGGAGAGGCTGCAAGGGTCCTTACGGCGCTCAGCCAGGCCGGGGTGAACCTCTTGGCATTCAGCGGGTTCCCCCGAGGCCGGCGTGCCCAGCTCGATTTAATACCCGAAGACGCCGTCCCCTTCAGGAAAGCCCTGAGCCGGGCCAAGCTGAAGGTGCGGGCCAAGAAGACAGGGTTCCTGGTTCACGGTGATGACCGGCCAGGGGCGGTGGCTGAAGTGCTGCAGAAGCTCGCGGACGCGAAGATCAACGTGACTGCTGTGGACGCTGTAAGCGCCGGGGGTGGGCGCTACGGTGCGATACTCTGGGTGAAGTCGGAGAATGTCAAGAAAGCAGCCAAAGCATTGCAGGCTGTCTGATTGCAGTGCGATTAGCCGGATGTGATTCGAAGTCAAAAAGTCAGCAGCTCATCATTCAAAGGAGAGCAATATATTGTTTACGTTTTTGCGTGGCATGGGGCCTTTCTTTCGTTCCAAGTCTCCCGGTCTGGCCCGCCTATATTTGTGCCATATGGCATTGAAGAGGTTGATGAGATCATGATGGGTTTGTTAGCTTCAAACACACGGCCATGGAAGGAGGGCGTAGCCCAACTGGAATGGCCCTGTGT
>JAHECH010000247.1 GCA_024641835.1 Deltaproteobacteria bacterium | reverse complement strand
ATGAGGACAAATTCGATAGGCGCCACCGGGCATTTGAATGGCAGCTCCGCGATGTTGAGTACCACTCGGCCGGATTTGAAATATTTTAGCTTCTTGTGGAGTTCAATGGCTCCCTGGAGAGTGTAGAAGTCATGGATGTTTCCGCGCCAATCATCCATCATCCCCTCGATCTCCTCGGGGACGATCCGGCAGCCTGTGGCAATGATCAGCCAATCGTAGTCGTATGCGGCCTTCTTGCACTCGACCTGCCGCTTGTCGGGATTGACGCCAACCACCTCATCCAGAATAAACTCCACTCCCTGAGGGATGAATTCTCTCTTGGGCTTGACGCAGTCCTGAGCTGTATAGACCCCAAAGGGAATGAACAGCCAGCCGGGCTGGTAGTGATGCATTTCGTCGTTGTCGATGATGGCGATTTTCCATTCCGAGTCGCTCAACTCCCTGCGCAACTTGGCAGCGACCATGGTGCCCCCGGCGCCGGAACCTAGAATAACAATTTTTTTCATTCTCCCTTACCTCCCCCTTTGATGTTAACGTAATTCGTCGAAAGCCTGAATAAAAAAAAGACTGTCCCCTCCCCTAGAAAGTTGACTATGTCCAGTAACCCCACCTATGGGTAAAGGTTAGCCTAGAAACGGGGGAAATATACTTAACCATTTTATTTAGTCCCACAATGTGGGCTCAAAGTAATAGGTCGAGAGTTCTGTGTCAAGGAGCATTTTGGCCGGTTATTGAGAAAATGTGAGGCAGCCAGACATGATTCTTCGCTGTGAAAGGGCGGGCTTTGAGACAGAGCCAATTGAATCGACAGGGCAGCTCGCCTAATAATACCTTGACTTAGCTACCACCAGGTAGTAGCTTTTAAATTGATAAATGCTGGATAGAAAACACCTTTTGCAGGCAGAAGATCGCGGTAGACAAGCCAGGAAGTTTCGGAAGGTGGCCGTAAAAAAAGAGAAAGATATTTTTCGTAGGAGGCGGAATCATGGAGGATGTACAATTCGTATGCGCTGCTTGTGAGAAGACCTATGAAGGCGATGAAAAAAGCGCCATGACTGAGTGCCGGGTGTGCGGCCGGCTCCACTGTAAAAGCTGCGTTGACGAGTACGGGCGGTGTGTGGAGTGCGCGGAAAAGGAGCCATCGAAGAAAAAGTAGGGCTCCGGCGCGTCAACTGAATTTGCCGGGACTGGAGGGGGTAGCGGCAGAGGGTGGATGGGTATGGGTGATCTTAAAGGGGAGATTGCAGGAAACCAACTTACGGATACCCTTAGGGAAAAAGCCCGTCGGGGCGCTGGAGGGGACGAAGATGTGGCGAAACTGGTTCACGAATACCAGGATCTCTTCGAACTCGTACCTTGTTACATTACGGTGCAGGACAGGAATTACCTTCTGATCAGGTATAATCGGGAGTTCTCCGAGAACTTCGATGCCAAGCTCGGCGAGTACTGTTACAAGGCCTACAAGGGTCGCGATGAGAAATGCCCAGTTTGCCCGGTGGAAAAGACATTTCAGGATGGTCGTTCCCATTGGAGCGAGGAATCGGGATTCGATAAGGAGGGAAAAAGGAAATACTGGGTTGTAAGAACGAATCCAATCAAGAATTCAAAGGGTGAGACGGTAGCGGCGATGGAACTGTGCCTGGATATAACCCACATGAAAGAATTAGAGGAGCAGCTGAAGATATCCGAGCAGAAGTACCACGCCATCTTCGATAATATTCCCAGCCCTGTCTTCTTGCTGGATGCGGTAAGCCTGGTGATTCTTGATTGCAACGAGGGTGTGGAGGTGGTCTATGGGTATTCCACGGGCGAGATTATAGGAAAATGCTTCCTCGAACTCTTCCGCCCCGAAGAAAAGGAAGAAAATGCCATCAGCTTGAAGAACTTCGCGTTCAAAGATCAGGTGAGGCATCTCACCAAGGACGGAAGAACGATCTACGTGAACATCCGGGTTTCACCATCAAAGTATCTGGGCCGTGACGCTCTCATTGTGACGACGAGCGATACCACCCAACGCGTTGAAATGGAACAGCAGCTCATCCAGGCGAGCAAGATGGCGACACTGGGAGAAATGGCCACGGGAGTTGCCCATGAACTCAATCAACCTCTTTCTGTGATAAAAACGTCCAGCAATTTCTTCATGAGAAAAGTGAACAAGGATGAACCCATCGATGCCAAGATTCTTCACACCATGGCAAGCAAGATCAGCAGCAGTGTTGACCGTGCAACCAAGATCATCAGCCACATGAGGGAGTTTGGCCGAAAGTCTCTTGGCAGCAGAGAAGGACTGGACGTAAACAGAGTGCTGCGGAATGCCCAGGACATTCTGAGTCGACAGCTTGAACTGCGGGGTATCGAGGTGGTCTGGGCTCTCCAGGAGAACCTGCCCATGATCCTGGCGGAGCCGAGCAGGCTGGAGCAGGTGATCATCAATCTTCTGGTGAATGCAAGGGATGCCATAGAAGACAAGGTGGAGAGTGGAAAAGGCCGGAGAGGAGAAGAGAAGATCTACATCAGGACATTCTCTGACAGCAAGACGGTGAGGATTGAAGTGATAGACACCGGCCTGGGTATTCCTGAAGCGGTGATGGGCAAGATTTTCGAACCTTTTTTCACAACAAAAAGACCAGGGAAAGGAACAGGCCTTGGCCTTTCCATCAGTTACGGCATTGTTAAAGACTTCGGAGGAACCATCCAGGCTTTTTCAGAAAAAGAAGGGGGCGCCCGCTTTGTGATCGAGTTTCCCATTTCGGGTGATGAGTGCTAGCAGCGTCCTGAGTCATAAATCCGTTGCATATCGTCAAACAGACCACAGGCTGAAACCTCCCGCTTTTCCCGACAATTCCACATCAAGACAGGGGATGATGGAAGAAACAATCCTGATTGTAGATGATGAAAAGGATATCTGCGAAGTTCTCGACATATCCCTGTCCGACCTTGGGTACAAGGTGTACACTGCGGGAGATGGCGAGGAAGCACTCCAGGTATTCGAGAAAATGAGGCCCTCCATCGTTCTCACGGATATTCGAATGCCGGGCATGGATGGCATAGAGCTCCTTCGAAGAATCAAGGGACACCATCCTGACACGGAAGTGATCATGATTACAGGCCATGGCGACATCGACCTTGCCATAAAAAGTCTCAAGCTCGAGGCTGCGGATTTCATCACAAAGCCGATCAATGATGAACTTCTGGAAATCGCTCTGAAGAGGGCCCGGGAACGCATTTCTTCGAGACAGAAGATAAGAGAATATACGGAGAATCTGGAAAGGCTCGTCCGCGAGCAGTCCGAGAGACTTGTCAAGGCAGAGCGGCTGATCGCGGTGGGGCAGGCCGCAGAAGGGCTTTCCTCGGCGATGAAGAACATCACGAAGGATATCGAGGGTGGCCTGACCTACTTCAATGAACTGCCCTGCCTGGTTTGCATTTATAACCGGGACTATGAAGTGGTCGCGGCAAACGAGCTTTACAAGAAACGGATAGGGGACAGGGTAGGGCATAAGAGCTGGGAAATCTACGGCCTGAAACAAGGAGAGAAAAGGAATTCTCCCGCCGTCAGGACGTTCGAGACAGGGAAGGGTCAGAGAAGCAGGGAGATCATCCTGGATGCTCACGGGAGGGAAATTCCCGTGATTGTGCACACGGCTCCCATCAGGAACAAGGATAATGAAACCGAGCTCGTCATCGAGATATCTGCGGATGTGATGGAAGTGAGCCCGCTTTAATCTAAACGTCTTTCTTCGTCGGAATCTTGGATTCGCAGGGAACGTTGGTCTGGCACAGCCCGCAGCCGTAACCGTCAAAACCGTAGTGGGACTTGGTGTATTCCGCTGCAGTGGACAAGATGTGCTGGCGGCACTTGAGCTTGTCGTGACCCGATTCGGAAAGAGCTCCCACCGGGCAGCGGGGAATGCATTTCCCGCAAATACCCTGAGTGAAAAAAAGGCAGTAGGCGTGGTGATCGTTATAGGGCCTAGGCGTGGGAGGGATCTTGACGGCAGCCACGACAGAGCCGGCGCGATGGGCTTTGCCGCGGGAAGTGATGAGGCCGTCGCAAAGACCGAAGGTCCCCAGACCTGAGGCATAGGCTGCATGCCGCTCCGACCATGTGGAGGAAAAGGTGTACCGCTCGGAATCTTTTCTTGCCCACTGAGGAGAGAGGGCGGGCGCAACCGCTTTGTATCCTGCTGCCTCAAGAGCTTCTACCACGTGCCTCCGCAGTTTTTCATTCACGATCTCACCGAAAATTCTGCCTCTCGCCCACCTCTCGGCGGGGAACATGGTCTCTTTCCGGTTATCAGCCTTGGTCGCTTCCATCTGAGGGAGTACCCAGCTGATGACCGTCAGGTCTTCTGCTTTTGCCGGGTGTCCCGGAAAGGCGAGAGAAAATATCTCCAGGGGCGTCCAGTGATAAGCCTCGACGCACTCCTTATACTGGAGATAGATGGGGTCATCTCCCCTGGAAAATCCCACAAGGGGTGTATCAAAAGCTCTGTCATTCGCCTTGTTCTGTAAGGTGTTCTCAGAAGATTTTTCGATGAAGTTTCTGATGACAGACTCTATCCATGATGCCAGATTCGAAGTTTGCTGTGAAGCCATCTCAATTCCTCCTGCACGTTCTCCAAGTGTCCATCTTATCAAGAGAGCGAGAAGAATCATCCTCCCAGGATCCCATATTTTTTAAGCTTTGCGTGAAGTGTTTTTCGAGTGATGCCAAGCCTTCTGGCAGCCTCGCTCTTATTCCCCCTCACTGCCTCTAGAGTATTCAGGATGGTCGCCTTTTCGACCTCCTCAAGAGGGAGGTGACCGGGAACAATCTCTACAGGTGCCGCCTCTTTCTTTAGCGGGGTTGTTCCAGAGATCAGGGGAAGCTGCTCTTCATCGAGGAATTCTGTGCGGGAGAGGACGACACCCCTTTCTACAGCGTTCATGAGTTCGCGAACGTTCCCGGGCCAATCGTACCGGAGAAGCCTATCCATGGCCTGAGGGGTGAATCCCTTCATCTGCTTGCGGTTTTTGTCAGAGAAGACCCTGAGGAAATGCTGAGCAAGAAGGGGGATATCCTCTTTTCGGTGCTTGAGAGGAGGGAGGGTGAGATTGACCACGTTTAACCGATAGAAGAGATCATCCCGAAAGCGGCCAGCATCAATCTCTTGCAGGAGATCCTTGTTGGTGGCTGCAATGACCCGTACGTCCACCTTGATCGTTTCTTCACCTCCCACGCGGGTAAACTCCCTTTCCTGCAGGACTCTCATCAGCTTGACCTGCATAGCCGCCGACATCTCACTGATTTCGTCCAAAAAAAGGCTGCCCCTGTGGGCCTGGGAAAATCTCCCCTCTTTTCTCTTGTAGGCACCGGTGAAAGCGCCCTTTTCATGGCCGAAGATCTCAGATTCTAAGAGCGTCTCTGTGATGGCCGCACAGTTGATTTTCACAAAGGGGAAATCCTTTCGGAGGCTGTTGAAGTGAATCGCTCCGGCGATCATCTCTTTGCCCGTCCCTGATTCCCCTGTAATCAGGACGGTCGCTTCCGTCGGTGCCACCTGGGCAACCGTTTCCAAAAGCCTGACCATGGCCTGGCTGCGGCCAATGATGTTGCGCAAATCAAATTGGCTTCCGAGGCTCTCCCTGAGGAGCCGGTTTTCCTCTTTCAGACTTGTGTGCTCCATGGCCCGTTCCATGGTTAGCCGGAGTTCGTCAAAATCGAGGGGTTTCGTGAGATAATCATAAGCGCCTGTCTTGAGGGCTTCCACAGCGGTTTCGACCGAGGAAAAGGCAGTCATGATGATCACCGGGATGGCAGGGTTGAGAGCTTTGATTTCGGTAAGAGCCTGGAGGCCTGAAACCTTGATCATCCGAATATCCATGAGGATGAGATCAAAGGCTCTGGTCCGGACCATCTCGATCGCAGTTGACCCGTCATCCGCCTCATGAATGAAGTATCCCCATCCGGTCAGCAGGGTTTTCAACATGGTCCGGTGACCGGGATCATCATCGACAACCAAGATCGTATGTTTTTTTTCCATCATAGCCTTCCTGCTATCGCGACTCATGTGCCTCAGAAATTAGAAGCGTTCAAAGGTGCTTGCGTGGGAACCCACAGCCAGGAAGGGCTGGGGCCTTTTCTTGCGTTCCAAGTCTCCCGGGCTGGTCTTTTCAACGGCTTATCTACGGGGGAGTTCTGCCCCCTCCCGCTGTTCCCCTCGCCTTCGCTCGGGGCCAGGGGTTTCCCCCATAGATAAACCGTGAAAAGACAGCGCCCTCCCGCCAGTCACTCCAGAAAAGACCCCAGTCCATCCCGACGCGAGGCTCGTTGCAGGGGATCCTTTTTTGTTAGCCCATGCAAACACTTTTGAACGTTACCCAGAAGTTTCCCCACTCAGCGCGCCAATGGCGCTTCTCTCGAGGAACGGGGGTGCGGCCGCTCTCACATCATCTTTGAGCTCACTATATCCCACATTTTTTGCTGGACACAGGGGTACGGATTGGGGGTCGTGGGGGTCTCTTTCAAAATGAGGAAACGAAGAGAGACTGGGAATGACTATGCA
>JAHECH010000246.1 GCA_024641835.1 Deltaproteobacteria bacterium | reverse complement strand
CTGAGGCTGGGACAGGTGCTTATTAACCTGTGCAACAACGCGGTGAAGTTCACGGACAAGGGGGAGGTCGTGGTCTCCACCAGAATGGTGGAAAGAGGCGAACAGGACGTAACCCTGCGGTTTTCCGTCCGCGATACAGGCGTTGGCCTGACCGAGGAGCAGAAGGGGAAACTGTTTCAGGCCTTCAGCCAGGCGGACTCGTCCACCACGAGAAGATACGGAGGGACCGGTCTCGGCCTGACGATCTCCAGGCGACTGGTCAAGATGATGGGAGGAGAGATCCGCGTGGAGAGCGAGCCCGGAAAGGGAAGCGAGTTCATCTTCACGGTAAAACTGGGTTTAGCGAGCAGAGTAGCCAGGATGCGCCTGGAACCGACAGTGGACATGCGAGGGATGCGTGTTCTGGTGGTGGACGACAATGCGTCTTCGAGAGAGATTCTGCAGACGCTGCTCGAAAGCATGAGTTTTGAGGTGTCTGTGGCCGCATCAGCCGAAGAAGGGATTGCCGAGTTGGAGAAGGAGGCCCGCGGCCGATTCTACAGGCTGGTGGTGATGGACTGGAAAATGCCCGGCATGGACGGGATCAAAGCATGCGCCGTGATCAAGAGTCATCCTGACATACCCCAGAAGCCCAAGATTATCATCGCTACGGCCTACGGTCGGGAAGAAGTGATGCTGAGATCCCAGAAAGCAGGGGTGGAAGGCTTCGTCCTCAAGCCTGTGAGCCAGTCGGTTCTCTTTGACGCGATCATGCTCGCCTTTGACAAGGAAATTCCAGAGCGGCAGCGCACGACCGATGGGAGGGCCAGCACGGATGAGGAATTGGAGAAGATTCGCGGAGCGAGCGTGTTGCTGGTGGAGGATAATGAGATCAATCAGCAGGTGGCGCAGGAGATTCTGGAGAATGGAGGATTGGTTGTTCATATTGCCAGCAACGGGAAAGAGGCGGTGGAGATGGTGAAAGACGCCGATTACGATGCGGTGCTCATGGACATCCAGATGCCCGTGATGGGAGGATTCGAAGCGACCCGGGAGATCCGCAAGGAGGAGCGTTTCAGGGAGTTGCCGATCATCGCCATGACGGCCCACGCCATGGCCGGGGATCGTGAGAAGAGCTTGGAGGCCGGGATGAACGACCATGTGACAAAACCCATCCACCCCGACGCGCTTTTTTCAACCCTGGTGCGATGGATCAAGCCCGGTGAGCGGCAAATGCAGGAAAGCGTACCCGATGAGCCGCCTGAGAAGGAAAGAGAAGCGGATATCCTCCCCCCCGAGTTGCCCGGGTTCTTGCTGGCGTCCGGTCTGGAGAGGGTGGGCGGCAACAAGAAGCTTTACAGGAAACTCCTAGGCCAGTTCAGAGAGAGCCAGCAAGATGTGGTGGAGAAAATCAAGGCGGCTCTTCAAGCTGGAGACATGGAGACCGCCACCCGGGTTGCTCACACCGTAAGGGGGGTATCCGGAAACCTGGGTGCCGAAGATCTGTATCGTGTTTCCGCCGCCTTGGAGAAGGGAATAAGGGAAGGGGAGCGTCACACGCTGGACGAACGGATAGCAGAGTTTGAGTTTCATCTCAAGCTGGTGATGGGAGGGATAAAGGCGCTGGAGGAGTGTCGATCCAAGCAGGCCGCACCCGAGATCCCTCCACAGAAGGGGTCGGCTGACACAGAGGCTGTAAAGGTTCTCCTGCAGGAGATAGCGCAGTTGCTGGAGTCCGATCTGATGGAAGCGCTGAATCGTCTCGAGATTTTGGAGAAGCACCTGTCTCATTCGCCGGTCCAGAAAGAGTTCCACCGACTTGAAAAACAAATGGAAAGCTTCGATACGGACAGTGCGTTGAAGAGTCTGGAGAGCATTGCACGGAGTCTCGATATAACACTTTAGGGAGGCTACAAGATGACGGAGGGATCCCAAAAGCCTAAAGTTCTCATTGTGGACGACACTCCGGAAAACATCCAGATCCTCATGGGCACCCTAAAGGATGAGTATGCCATCTTGGCAGCCGTCAACGGGGAGAAGGCCCTCAAACTGGCTGTTGCGGAGCCGCGGCCGGAAATTATTCTCCTGGACATCATGATGCCGGGCATGGACGGCTTCGAGGTCTGCGAGAGGTTGAAGGCTGCTGAAGAGACCAGAGAAATACCCGTCATTTTCCTTTCCTCTCTCGACGACACGGTGAACAAAGTGAAAGGCTTCGGTGCCGGCGCCGTGGATTACATCTCCAAGCCCTTTCAGCCGCAGGAAGTGCTGGTGAGGGTCAACACCCATCTCACCCTCAGCCGGCTGAAGCAAAGCCTGGGGGAGAAGAACAGGGAACTCCAGGCTTACAGTGAACACCTGGAAGAGCGGGTGAGAGAACGGACTGCGGAACTCGCGTCGTTGAACCAAGTGTACGAGCGCTTTGTTCCCAGGGAGTTCATCGACTTGCTGGAGAAGAAGAGCATTCAGGAGATCAATCTTGGGGACCAGGTGAGCCAGAAGATGACGGTCATGTTTGCGGATATTCGAGGGTGGACGACCTTGCTGGAAAAGATGACGCCTCAGCAAGCCTTCAGTTTCATCAATGCTTACCTGAGAAGAGTCAGCCCCGTCATCAAGGAATGCCATGGCTTCATTGACCAGTTCTACGGAGACGGTGTCATGGCTCTTTTCCCCGGGAGCCCGGATGATGCCGTCAGAGCAGCCGTCTCCATGCGGACCGCTGTGGCTGAGTACAACAGGGAGCGCGCCCGGGAGGGCTTTGAACCCATCGGCATCGGCGTGGGACTTCACTTGGCCGATGTCATGCTGGGCATTATCGGGAGCGAGGAGCGGATGCAGGGGGCTGTGGTAGCCGATGCGGTGAACCTCGCCGCCCGCATAGAAGGGTTGAACAAGATGTACGGTTCCTCCATTGCGCTGAGCGACCAGACCCTTCTGGGGATGAAGGATGCGACCCGATTCAGGCACCGCTTTATCGACAAAGTCCGTGTGAAAGGGAGAGAGGATGCGGTCACCGTCTATGAAGTGTTTGAGGGTGATGCTGAAGTAGGCGTCGAGCTGAAGGAGCAAACCAAGCCCGCGTTCGAGAGTGGTCTTGAGCTTTATTACGGGAAGAGGTTCTCCGAAGCCAGCGTTCATTTCAACCAGGTCCTGGAGAAAAACCCTTCGGACCTGGCTGCCCGAATCTATCTCAAGCGGTGCGCGAATTACATGGTCAACGGCGTCCCACCCGAGTGGACAGGAGTGGAGACACTTGACGAAAAGTAGCGCTGGCATAGGACCAAAGTCCAATAGACGCCAGCGCGAATGAAGGGTACCAATAAAGGACAGGAGACAACAGGATGGAAAGACTGGGCTTTTCAACCTTTGTTATAAGTTGGCCAGGATGAATCTCTGAATGAAACTGTTCAGGAAACAAGCAGACAGGGTCTCGTCCCGGCCGCGAATGGATGGGGAGAAGGGAAGAGAATTAAGGAATAAACCAAACACCAAGCCGAAAGAAAGGAGTCGATTATGAACGGAAGGATCATGATAAGGACCATCGTCGCGGTCTTTGTCCTGGCGGTTGTTATGATCGCTGGGTGTGCACCCTTAAAGGTGACAATGAGGAGGGAGACCGTGGATAGCCAGCAAGAGACGGCCATGGTTCAGCGTTCCCTGGAACGTTTTGATGCCGCCAATTTTTATGTATACGAGTGGCGCCCTGGGATTCCGGCAGCTGTTGTGGCGGATCTGAAAGATGACGATAGGAGGATCAGGCCGGGCTCAGGCTGGACGAAGGTCGAGACACGAGAGGATCTTGAACAAGTCTATAAGAGCGGGATTTTGACAAAACGGAGATTTATGATGAGGTTGTACAGGATCGAGGGTGATGACGGCGAGATATGGGGGTACTTCTTTGCGTATGAGAACCGTCTGCCTTACACGGTTGTGGACGATAAGACCATTGAACTTGGCCAAATACCCGAACCGAAATCCCCCGGGCCCTGAAGGTATCAGATGGACTTTTCGCCATCCTTCCCAGGGAGCCCGTGGAGTTATACGCGAAGGGGCCTAAATCTTTCAAGAGGATTTCTGAAGATACAGTGAGGCAAAGGACCAAGGGAACGTCTATATGTACCCCAAGATATGGAAAAAGATCGGAATACCAGAATCGTACAAATTCAATTACAGGAGGACAACTTATGGCCAGACGTAGTATGGTAGCGCTAATTGTGGCTGCGGTTTTGGCAATGCTCCTTATCGGGGAGCATACACCGTCATTTGCAGCAATGAGGACTGTGCAGTTGAGGGTTCCAGGTTGCGTTTGATCAGGCACTTCAACGATGGTAAGGATTACCATCTCGCAAATCAAAGGGGTGAAGTCTGTAGACGCCAACCCGGTGGCTCAGAACGCAACGATTGTTTATGACGACACAAAAACCAGCCCTCAGGCTTTCATTGAGGCCTTACAACGGGAGAGGCTGCAGGTTTTAGGGGAACCTAAGTTTATAAAATAACTAGGGCTCTGGTTCGCAAAACCCCTTCTCAGCGTGAGAAGGGGTTTTTGTTGGCAGAGCGATGTCGGCAACATGCTCGCCTTCGAACATCGTTGAAGGCAGATGGTTCTTTTGGCGTTTTTTTGCCTTAATCTTGATTTAGAGTGATAGAGGAGATCTTGGGGAGGTAATCCTATGTTCAGGAAGTATATTATTGTTGCGTTTGTTGCAGGGATCTTGTTCTTATCGGGATGTGCGACTTCATCCCCACCTAAGAACACTACAGGTTACTGCGGAATGGCACCACAATATTGTGGCCCTGGCCTTTGAGATGTCTGGGAGTGCACAGGAAAGGGCAACCCGTTTCGAAGAACACAATAGGAAATAAACCGGGGCTTTGTAGTTCGGTCCTATCATCGGGAATAAACCTGAAGCCAAGGCTTTCAGTAAGGGAGTCACCAACGATGTCTATACTCCGTTATCCCTGACATATTTGCAGGCGGAGAGGCGATGCCGGATCTGGCATTCGATCAACGCAAAGGGCTTTTTATAAATTCTGCAAACAAGCTGACAAACTCGCTCGACTGCGACCCAAACAAATGGTTTGGAGTAAGGAGACTAAAACATGTTTAAGGAAGAACGAGAGGAAAGTCAGTTCGAATGGAGCATGTTGGGGGATATCCAGGAAGGACGACCGAATCTCGGACCAACAGTCCACGTCGCTGTGTACCGCCTGATGCAGTTTACTCTCCGCGACATCCTCATCCGGGATTTCGGGGTCGAAGAAGCGGACAGGATCTTCTTCGAGGCAGGCAAGAAGGCCGGTGAACAGTTCTGTGAAAACATTCTCACCGACAAGAACGATCTGGACAGCTTGTTCGCCGATCTTCAAAAAACCATGAAGGAACTGGGGATCGGGATCTTTCGCGTTGAATCTGCCGACCACGAAAATGGCTCGTACGTGGTCACGATAGCCGAGGACCTCGACTGCTCCGGCATTCCTGTCTGCTCCGAGGAGATCTGCACTTATGACGAGGGATTTATCGCAGGCCTGTTCCTCGCCTACTCGGGGAAGGGACTTCCAGGTCAAGGAAGTAGACTGTTGGGGCTCCGGAGGGCGTGTCTGTCGTTTCACCGTCGTCCCTAAGTGATTGAGGGTTACCATGATCTCTGTTGAGGAAGAACTCATCGACGCTGTTACGGCCACCTTCCACCATCTTCGGACAGGCAAGGTCCCCCCATCGCTTCCCATGCCGAAGGATCTCCCTGACAACGAACTGCGTTAGCTCCTTACCTACACGAATCGTTTCCTGACTGAGTTCGCACCATTTGCCGACGCTCTGGAGCAGCTATCGAAGGGTGAGCTGGACATGCGCCCCCTACTGGGGCGGATGCCCGTGGTTCAATCCTTCAAGGCCCTCCAGTCGAACCTCAAGCACCTTACCTGGAAAACCCAGCAGATCGCCGCAGGCGACATGGAGCAGCGGGTGGACTTCATGGGGGATTTCTCCACCGCCTTTAACAAGATGACACAGCAACTCAAAGACTCCTACGAGAAGCTGGTGGACCTGAACGAGGAACTCGAGCGTCGAAACGAGTTCATCCGCAAGACCTTTGGTCGCTACACGAGTGACGAAATCGTGGAAACTCTCTTAGACATGCCTGACGGGCTCAATCTGGGTGGAGAAAAGCGGGAGGTGACCATTCTGATGTCCGATCTTCGCGGATTTACGGCCCTTGCCGAGCGGCTTGATCCCACAGAGGTCGTTTCCTTGCTGAACCATTACCTCTCCGTCATGGTGGAGCCGATCCAGCAAAGCGGCGGTACCATCGACGAAATCATAGGGGACGCCATCCTGGTGCTTTTTGGTGCACCTTTGGTCATGGAAGATGCGGCCCAGCGAGCGGTGTGCTGTGCTCTGGAGATGCAGAAGGCCATGCCGCAGGTGAATGAATACAATCTCCAGAGGGGGTGGCCTGAGATCGAGATGGGCATAGGGCTGCACACCGGAGACGTCGTGGTGGGAAACATCGGATCCACGAAGAGATCCAAGTACGGGGTTGTGGGCAGCACGGTCAGCCTGACGGCCCGCATAGAGGGGCTGAACAAAATGTACG
>JAHECH010000245.1 GCA_024641835.1 Deltaproteobacteria bacterium | reverse complement strand
CAATTTCCTCTCCGGGTATTTCCCCTTCTGCTTGTTCTTCTCTCTGAGCCTCAGCAGCCATTTCTCTGCTTTGTCAAAATGCAACTTATCGCGCGCCATTTGACATGTGGCTACAGCTTCGTGAACCCAAAGATCCTCGTCCCGATCATTGAATCCCATGCCTGCAAGTTGATTTCGCCTCACCCTTGACGCCGTCAACAGTTGATCCCTCCCCAGTTTGGTGCGAGCGAGATCCGGCCGAAGCCTATATCGTACGAGGATTTCTGGGAGGTTAGAGAACTTCACCTTATCTAGAGCTCTTACCCAGAGCTCATAATCCTCAGCACGGACATAAGACTCATCAAAATACAATTGATATCTTCTGATCATCTCCTTTCGAATAATAACGGATGGATGTGCTACCGCGCAGTAGAAAAGCATGTTGCATCTGATGGATTCATTATCCGCGGGATATTTCATCGGATAAATCTTCTTTCCCCTGACTTCAATCCAGGTGCCAGAAATACCTACCTCCGGGTGGGCTTGCATGAAATCCACCTGTTTCTCCAAGCGCGTTGGGAGACTGGTGTCATCGCAATCCATGCGGGCAATATATTCTCCTCGCGCCAGAACAAATCCCTTGTTTAAACTATAAATGAGGCCCTTGTTTTTTTCATTGTGTATGACCCTGATCCGGGGATCGTGAGTACTTTCGACGATAGCCACACTCTGATCCGTCGAACCATCATTAATCACAAGGAGCTCAAAGTCCCCAAATGTCTGGCTCAATACACTTGAAATCGCCTCATGCAGGAACGCTTCTCCATTATAAACAGGCATCAGAACCGTAACCATTGGGCCGCTCATTTCATCCTACCCCAGAGCGACTTCGTCTTGTAAACCGAACGACCTTTGAGAACAACCTAAATACCGACTGAAGCGGGTAGCTTTGGGATCCGCTATAAACTGACGTAAGGGTCCTCGTCGTAGACCTTCCAGTCAGCATCTTGGGCTTCATGCTGTGTTTTCCCATCCATTCCCTCCAATCATTCCGGGTTAAATCGTCCACAGATTCCGATCTAGTCCGTGCGCTTTCTGCGATACTCAAAGCAATCATTGCCATGAATAAATAACCCCGTCCTCAGTACCCCTCTCCAAAATCCACTTCAGACGTTAGCAGTTGAAAAGAGGATGCTTTCAGTGCCCAGCCCGCTTTACGAACCTTATCGGGACTTCCTGGTGAGCGCTTTCGTTATGGAATCCATAGAACCGCCGATAGTCCATCTGAAAACCCTGCTCCCACTGCTCCCTCAAGAGCTCCGGATGAATATTCCCGCAGATGTTCTCGTTTTCCCGCTGGACCTTATTGATGGCAAGATTCATGACTTTAGACTTGCGGTAGCAAACCCCTTTTCGATCCTTGAATAGCCTCCTGAACCGCTGAAGAGAGTGCTCTAAACTGTTCGGCCCGCGAAAGCGGCTTAGCCTGCTCATGACAATGATTTCCCACGTGGAAAACAGGTGGCCATCTACTGAAAGAGGATATCCCCAATCATAGGCCCCTTCTTTCCATTTCCAATAGACCTTGTCCTCATCATTCCCGTTCCCCGAGGACCATCTTGGAAAGGGCTGATTCTGTTGCATTGTGTAACACCGCTTCAGGTTCAGCCCCATCCTCAGGGTCGGTACGGACTCTTCCATGTCAAATTTCGTTAAATCCAGAAGATTCACATCTTCCGTAAACACAATATCATCCACTAGAAAAAGGAGGGTCCCACTTCTTATACTGCCGACTAAGCAAAGGAAATCTCTCCTGAAGGAACGGGCATCCGTCTGTTTCCGGAAGAAAACAGGTCTTGCTCGAAATAGTGGGATCAGTTCGTTATACGCTTTTTCATGAGATCGTGTAGAAGGGTGGTACAAAACATGAACAGGCGCCGGAAAATGAGTCTTTTCAAAATAAGAAGACAGGAGAGAGTGAAGCTGGAGAGCTCGATCCTTCGAGAAAACGATACATTCACACTCCTCATTCCACCCTCCCTTTCCCCTTTCTTCCTGGCCAAACACATGAACCCTTCGAAAGGAAGAAGAATATCTCATTGGCCTGAGCCTGAACAACGAAAGGGCTAAGAGATTCAGTGAAAAACTCCCTACAGGCAATATCGCACTGAGGGCAAGAATCCTCCCAAGTTTATGAACCGAACCTAACATCGATGAATGACACGTAACATCACGCCCATCCTCACCCGATCAGGGGGTCACTATACATCCGCAGTCTCACACTTTGCTTTCCAACTCATTCAGTCCGGTCATCGCTGTTTATTTCGCCAATACATCCGGATCTGATCCATTCCCATGTGGGAAGCAGGTCAGCATGTACGGAAAGAAAATATCCAAAACCATATACCCCGTTCCACTTTCAGAATAACTTATGAAGAATATCATTGTGAGATGTTGGCCGCCACGCACATTAACGGGAACACGATACTCTCTCGTCGGTAAACCTCTGAGACGCAACACAATATCTCTTGCTTTCTCAATGGCTCTGGAAATCTCTAATTTGATTGTAATGCAGACTTGGACGTGGTGTCGGAAGAATAGAAGATTCTCATGCTAGGCCCTTTTTCACAGCAAGAACATGGCAGCCAAAATGCAGCATTTCACTCGACCCTTTGTCTTTTACAGAAAACCGTTTCAGCATCCGCAGGCAAAGCTTCATGGCAAAGTGTTCTAGGCGACCGGGGTGTGCATCAGCATAACGCTCTGCCATCCACGGAATACGCCGCACTTCCTGCGCCAGATACTCAAAGTAATTTCCATTTTCTTGTAGCTCCACAATTTTAAAACCCTTTGCCGGAAGATGGGCTTCGTAGAAATAACGGTTATAACCGGTATAAAAATGATACGGGGCAAAATGCGTTAGGCTACAAAAAGGCGCGGTTAAAATCAAATGTCCCCCTGCACGAAGTAAACGGGAAAACTCTTGAACTGCTTTGATGGGCTCCAATAAATGTTCAAAAACCTCCACGCACATGATCGCATCAAAAGAGGCGTCTGCCTCCGGAATTGCAGTAATGTCGCATATGATATCGAGCTTGGATTGATCCCAGCTCCCCATCTGCAATCCAGAAGCATCCCCCCTGCCATCATATCTGGCAAAATCCTGAGCCACGTAATCCAAGTGTGTACAAAACCGCTTGTACTGCAACTCCCCCGCGCCGGCATCGAGAATACGAGAACCACTAGGAATAAGTTTTAATGTCTTTTCTAACCAAGCTTCTCGATTGGTTTGATTCCGTGTCCCGACAGATATCATATAAACATATGCCTTAATTTTGCTATAGCCTTTTTTATAAAATAAGACCTTTTATACATTTCATGTGTTTTAAAAGTGGGCATTGGTGGCTTTTTAGCCTTCAATCCCATTGCATCCATCCATGCGCTGAAAGCTAAACCAGTCTCATCTTTTGCTTCGTAATAAGCCATGTAATCAATGATATCACGCTCCGCATCGGCATCGGATTTAACCTTATTATCTTTTATCCCTGTAAAGCAAATACTGGGCCATCGTTTGATTATTTTGTACCTGTGCTGATTAAACCCTACAATGGAAAACATCCACTTCAATTTTTCTACATCAAAGGCATCGTAATGGGTTCCAAATTGAATGGTATCCTGTGGTCCGTACAGATGTCGAAACCAGAATTGCCGCTCTTTTGGGCTTTTGGACTCCTTGAGCATCTCCACAGTACCCCAGAAATCCGGCACAAGAATTGTCAGCTTTCCTCCTGGTTTAACCCATTTGTAAAACTTACGAAGTTGCATTATTGCTATGTGCCGGGGGAAATGCTCAAAAACAGCGTTCAGGAGGATTTCATCCACTGAATTATTGGGATATTCCAGGTCCTCGATTCGAGCATGGACATCAGCCTTCAAGTCATCGTAGCATAGTTCGTTTTTCGGACCATCTATATTGATCCACCCGTCCATGTAGCTATGTCCGCAACCGAGATGGAGTTTCATATCCTTAAACGACTCTTCTATAAACCCTTTTGACTTTGGTTAAAAATGTTAAAGGAAGATATTTTTTTGCAAGAGCTATAAAATTATCCACGATAAAACGACCCATGATAAGGTGACCCAGATGACATGCTATAAAAGCTATATACTCCCGTCGCAAGTTTTCATTCGAAAACTTTACGGAAAGGACATTATGTTCCCCATCCCTGTAAACATGAGTCCCCAGTCCAGTCAACAGTTTCCACCGATAATGCCTTACCTTTTTAAAATATGCTTCCATCCTTGTCCGTAACAACCCACTTTCCTTTTCCTTCTCACCTCCTTGATTATTATGAGTCCTCCCAAAACTTGCTACTACAGGGACATGGTAAGGAAGATAACCCAGGGAATTGAACTTATAATTAAATTCAAGGAAACAATCCCTATATTCCGAGAATTCTTCAAAAGATGGGAAACATTTATCGAAAACCTCCCTGCGAACACAGAAATTTCCTTCTGGAAGCCAAAAGGCTGTTTTCAACCAATATAGAACAAAATCATGTTTTTGAGGGGGAGGTGAATGATGAAACTGAGGATAAGAAATTAGCCCAAGCTTGCTGTCTTCAGTCAAATATTGAGGAAATCCCCACACCAAAGAAACATCAGGCTCAGAATCAAGCACTTCAACACATAGCTTAAACCAATCCCTGCTGAGGTAGCCATCAGATATACAACAACTCATAACATACTTACCCCTCGCAATAGCCAGAGCCTTTCTTATGGCATCCTCTACCCCGCTATCCTTTTCAGAAAACCACTTGATATGAGGATAGCGCTTTAGGATGTTCAGCGTCTCATCCGTGGAACCCCCATCGATTACTATATGCTCAAAGCTTCTAAATGACTGATTTGCCACCGATCTAATAGTTTCTTCTAAAAAACGTGCGAGGTTCAGTGAGGGTGAAATAACAGAAATTGTCGGTGTTTCATCATTTATCCCAATTTTCTCCTCTGTGTTTACCAGTATCTCTGGCTTTCTCCCAATCTCTAATTCAATTAACGATTTTGATTCTCTCCACATCGAGATTTCTTCCTGCAATAACTCCTCAAGTTCCTCTATAATTTCCGATTTCTTACTCTCTTTGGCCGCCCTATTGTAATACTTGATTAATTCTAACAAATCTATATTGCTTTTCAAGGAAACGTCCAATAATCCCGCAATAACAGGAGGCTGCAATTTCACATTGCCATATTTATCATCTTCAGAAAATCCCACATTTAATCTATCACTGTAAAAGGGTCTAAATTTCTTATCAATAATATTCAGTATTTTAAAACAAAGTTTTTTATCATCGCGTTTATGTATATAAGAATTCCTAATCCAAACAAGGAGATTCAACGAATGCTTAATAAAACTATGAAAGGTCAAACACTTTACGTAAATATATTGGTTGTCTGATAGTTTAGAATCACAAATCATATCGTCAAGTTTCCTAAGAAAATAAAATTGATGTCGGATATAATACATCCAAATCAACAGTGGTTCATCTAAATTTGGCATGCCGTCAATTTTAACAGACGATTGCACCTCTGATAAGCCTCTTTTTTTTGCCCTATAAAAGAATAACTCCTCATCTATAAAGTGGCATATGCCCCCCATTAAGAAAAATTTTGCTATAAACAGATTGTCAACATTAGCTTTTAAATCATCGAAGTTCTCAAAAGGTAGTGTACGGCGGTACGAGTCTGCCCGGAAAAACCCAAATATAATCGGGATTACATTTCTCTTTTGAATATAAGCACAGTAATTTGACAGGCTCGAACATGTTTCATTGTAGGTATCACTCTTTTGCAGGATGATTTTGCTCACGGGCAAACCAAAAAGATCTATATACCATCCATTAGAATAAAGCATATCAATTTCTGGGTTATTCTCCAAGAAATCTACCATCTTATGAATAAACTCAGGGTGGTAAAGATCATCATCGTTTGCACACATGCAATACTTACCCTGCATAAAAGATGAAACCATATACGTTATAGCCCCCTCAGGAAATCTTTTTTCCGAATCAAGAATATATCTTATTCTCGAGTCCTTTCTTGCATAGGATTTACAAATATCAGAAGTGTTATCAGTAGACTGGTTGTCAAGAATTATTAATTCAAAATTCCTATAGCTTTGACTTAATAAAGAATCCAAGGCTTTTGGCAGGAGCTCAAACCCTCCCGACCTTGCAAAATCCATAGAATTATACACAGGCATTAAAATGCTTACTAACGGCGAATTGGTCTCTTGATTAAGTTGTCCTTTGTTTGATTGGGATGGTTCGCATATATTCATAATGTGTCCATTTCACGTTTGTTCCTCAACATTTTTGGGTTATTATGATCTAAGATGACTTTAGTGCACACCAAAGTTGAGATAAAATACGGAGACGCAGGTGTCAGAATGGAAAGGATTCCGAGAGAGGTTTACAAAAAGCAACTTCGAGAAGAAGCGGTAAGGCTAGTGACACAAGGCGAATTAAGCATACCGGAAGTGGGGCGTGGATTATCGATTTCCGCTTCCACCATCCGGTACTGGGTCAAGGCGAGCCGGGAAGCCAAACTTCAGGAGCTGGGGAGGC
>JAHECH010000244.1 GCA_024641835.1 Deltaproteobacteria bacterium | reverse complement strand
TACCTTGACGATGATGGGAACATGAGGGATCCCGAGGAACTCTGCCAGGGTGGCGCCCACGAGACCCATATCATCGTCTACGCCCCGCTGGCCCGTGAAAATGAGGTCATATTTCAGGTTCTTAATCACCGCAGCGAGAGCCTTCGCCGTCGCAAGGGCATCGCTACCCTCTGCGGCAGGATCTGATATCAAGATGCCTTTGTCTGCTCCCATCGCGAGGGCAGTGCGAAGGGACTCGGTCACTCTCTTGGGGCCGAGCCCGATGACGGTCACCTCGCCGCCAAACTTTTCTTTGATGCGCAATGCCTCTTCCACACCGAACTCGTCATAGGGATTCATCACCCATTTGATGTCATCTTTGACGATGGATTTCCCATCTGGAGCGATTTTGATCTGCGCTTCCGTGTCCGGAACCTGCTTGATGCATACAAAGATGTTCACTTTTCCCTCCTTTCCCTAGTGCGGAATTACTAAGCAGAGCAATATATTGCTTACGTCTTTGCAGGGCATGGGGCCTTTCTTTCGTTCCAAGTCTCCCGGCCTGGTCTTTTCAGTGACTTATCCATGGGGGAGTTCTGCCCCCTCCGCATTCTCCGCCTGCGGCGGAGCTGCGGCTTCCCCCACGGATAAGTCACGAAAAGGACAGCGGCCTCCCGCCAGTCACTTCAGAAAACCCCCATGCCCCGTGTAGTTGTGCCACACAAACAGTTGATGCTCCCAGTAGCAAGTCTCATTTTAGCTTTACGAAGAGGTCACCATACCTGGCCATGGAGATCTCTTTTCAAAAACGAAAAGACCGCTGCCCTGCGCTAAGCATCAAGCGACCCCACCCCACGCGGGGTGGGGCCCTCCAACAGGATGTGCCGTCCACATTGGCGACTTTTTGCGAAGTCATCAAAGCTAAAATGCGACACGTCGCGTCAGGGCGTATCAACCCGCGTTCTTGACCAAGCCATACAGGAAGTATCCGCTAATCTGCTTGGCAGCGGTCTCAATATCATACTTCTTGTGGCTTGACAATACCCAGAATCTGGACATCTCATCCAGGGCTCCGAAAAAAGCTCTTTTGGCAATACCAGGGATGATTTCCTTCTTGAAGATCCCTTGTTCCTGGCCTTCTTTGATGATGTCATCGATAAGATTGAGATACTGCAGGAATCTTTCGTTCTTGTATTCTTTCATGAACTTGCTGCTCTGCCTCAGTTCCACCTGGATGATTTCCGCCACATTTTTATTCAGCTCAATCAGCTTCAGGTGTGTCAGGGCAAATTTCTCAATTTTCTTGACGGCATCCTTTTCTTTGGAGATTTCCTCCATCATATTCCCCAAGACCACCTGCATCTGTTCTTCGAAAAGGGAGATCAGAATATCATCTTTGTTCTCAAAATAGAGATAGATCGTCCCGTCGGCCACATGAGCCTCTTTGGCTATGTCCGATACCTTGGCATGGAAGAAGCCCCTTTTGGCAAATACCTTTGTGGCCGCGTTGATGATCCTGTGGTATTTGTCCCCATTCCTGTTTTTCATCGTGATGATTCCCGTAAGCGTGGGTCTGTACGCGTCCTGCCTGGTAAATCCCTCTTGCTCTTGAAGGTTGCCCCCAACACGGCCTCCACGACTAATGGCTGAGAAACGTTCAAAAGTGTTTGCATTTGGCCGCCACTACCGGGAAGGGCTGGGGCCTTTTCTTGCGTTCCGAGGCTCCCGGGTTGGTCTTTTCTACGACTTATCTGCGAGGGAAACTTGCCCCCTCCACCGTTCCCCTCGCCTGCGCTCGGGGCCGGGGCTTCCCCCACAGATAAGTCGTGAAAAGACGGCACCCTCCCGCCAGTCATTCCAGAAAAGGCCCCAGCCCTTCCCGACGTGCAAGTCTTTGTAAGAGATCCCTTTTTGTGAGCCCATGTAAACACTTCTGAACGGTACCAATGGCTTTAGATGGGCAGACATGAATGATGATTCATTCACTATCACTCACCGGGATCGCGTGTCAAGGCCTTTCGGGTTTCATCCTCTTCTCTGGCGCATCTTTTTGACTGGAATAGAAAAACCTGCTATAAGATCAAAAAGGCTTGGCAAAAAGCCGGAAAGGAGGCGCATTCAGCGATGCATGGCGACAGTCCTTTAAAGGACAAGCTGGTCCTTGTGGTGGATGACGAACCCGATATCCTGGAAAGCGTTGAGGAAGAACTGGACATGTGCATTCTACACAAAGCCGCCGACTATGAAACAGGCCTTCAATACCTCCTGAGTTACACCTATGACATCGTGATTCTGGACATCATGGGGGTCAACGGCTTCGAACTCCTGCAGCAATCCGTGTCCAGGGGTTTCCCTACGGTGATGCTGACAGCCCATGCCCTCACACCGGAAGCGCTGAAGAAGTCCATCAAGCTGGGCGCGGTTTCTTTCCTCCCGAAAGAACGAATGGCGGAGCTGCGTTCTCACCTGGAAGACGCTGTATTGGGAACAAAGAAGCAAGCGTGGCAAAAGCTTTTCGGCAAACTGGGAGGCTATTTCAACAAGCGATTCGGCCCGGACTGGAAGGAGCGGGACAGGTTTTTCAGAGAATTTGAAGAAGAATTGCGAAAAGAAGCCTGAGGGATAAGGCCTGATTTTCACCTTGACATGGTTTGCGTTATGCTCTTAAATGACAGCCGCTTTTTTGTAGCTATGTCCATCAATAGGTGCGCGGCCGGGCCGAGCCGAAAGGAAGAGGTGAAAGCCTGTTCTTTCACATCCAGCACGTATTCCAGCTATTCATATTGATCATCTTCACGTCCAAGCAGTGTTATGTCACTCACGCTGTTCCTTACAGGTCCGTGAAATTGGTGTTTAGGAAGATAAACCCGAAACCAAAGGAGGAAGTATCATGCGTAGAGGATTTGCTTGTTTGAGCGTTTTGGTCGTGATCGTCGGTTTTATCGGTTTGTCCGTCGCCACACAAGTCTGGGCCAAGGACATCAAGGTAGGGGCCATCATTAATCTAACCGGTCCAGCTTCCACCTGGGGACAGTTCCATGCGAAAGGACTGCAGGACTACTTTCGGTATGTGAACGAGGTCAAAGGCGGTGCTGCCGGGAACAAGGTCGACTTAACCATAGTGGATCATGCCTACAAAGTGCCGGAGGCTGTCAAATTTGCGAAGAAGTTCTGCACTGAGGACAAGATGGACATCATCGCTACATGGGATGCCGGATCAGGGATCATGGCAAAACCCATTATCCAGGAGTACAAGGTCCCTAACATCAACTTCTCCACGTATCAGGGAATCCTTAAGCCGCCCGTTGATTATGCTTATCTTCCCTTCGGCGCTTATGACATGGACAGCTATGCTGTGTTGGAATATATCCGGGCTATCCACAAAGGCAAGGAGCCTCCCAGGGTAGGCCTTCTCACTTATAACAACGCCTACGGCAAGTCGATTCACGACCCGAGCAAAGCGGCGGCACAGAAGCTCAACGTGAACATCGTGGCCATTGAAGAATTCCCTCCTACAGCCCTGGACCTGAACACAGAACTTCTCCGGCTCAAGAACAAGAAAGCAGAGTACATCTTCATGCAGTGCCTGCCCTCCGCAATTATTATGGCTTTTCAGTCAGCGGATCGCATCAAGTACAAAGTGCCCTTCTTTGGGACATGGACATCCACGGATCCGGAGTTCTTTGTCCGCGGAAAAGGCCTGATTCGCGACAGGATGCACATGCAGTTCCCCGGCGGGCTCCCCGTGGATGGGACGCCCGGCATCAAGTTCCTGGAAGAACAATATACCCGCTACAAGAGCGTGTCCAAGTTTGATGCTTCTTACTGGGAGGGAACGATCATCGGTATGATCATGGAGAGAGCGTTCGAGAGGGCCCACGAGAAATTCGGAGAGATCAACAGCCAAACCATCAACCAGGCCCTGGAGACATTCAACCGTGAGCACTTCGGAGGCTTAGTTCCTGACGTGACGTACACGAAAACGGATCACAGCGCTTCATGGATAGCCAGGATCGTGAAGATCAATGAGGATCAGACTTTCACGCCTCTCAGCACCTTCTGGGCACCGGGAAAGGAAAAAGTCGAAATCCTCAAGTAGGCAGGATAAAGAGTCCTATGAAAGCCTACCGGGGAGAACCGAGTATCTTCGCCACAGCTCAGCCCGAGAAAAGGCGGGCTGAGCTGGAGGTAAAGAACCTTACCCTGAGGTTTGGGGGCATTACGGCCGTCAACAGGGTTAACCTTGAGGTGCATACGGGTGAGCTGGTCGCCGTCATCGGGCCGAACGGAGCCGGGAAGACCAGTCTCCTCAACTGCATCACCGGTTACTACAAGCCTCAAGAGGGGCAAATCCTTTATAACGGCAAGGATATTACCCATCTTCACACCCACCGCCTCACCGAGATCGGGATTGGAAGGACCTACCAGAACATCGAGCTTTTTCCAGGCATGACGGTCTTGTCTAACATGCTCCTGGCCCGGCACACCCATTGCAAATACGGCCTGGGAGGAGCATCCCTTTTCCTGAAATCCGTGCGCAGTGAAGAAGTCCGGCACCGGAAGGTTCTGGAGGAACTGATCGATTTTCTTGAGATGCAGTCCATCCGGAAAAAACTCGTGGGCTCCTTGCCGTATGGCATGCGCAAGCGCGTTGAGCTGGGCCGGGCGCTGGCACTGGAACCGAAACTCCTGGTCCTCGATGAGCCCTTTGCAGGAATGACCCTTGAAGAGAAAGAAGACATGGTTCGTTTCCTTTTAGAATTGAATAATGCCTGGAAGCAGACCATGATTCTGGTGGAGCATGACATGTCCGTGGTGATGAGTATTTCTAAAAGGGTTGTGGTCCTGGACTTTGGAGTCAAGATCGCTGAGGGGCCCCCGGAATTCGTTCAAAAGCACCCACAAGTGATCAAGGCATATCTCGGAGATACAGCCACGATTGACTGAAAAACGATAAACTGAATATTCGATTGGCAAGATGAAGGCGAAAGATGTGCAATTAGAGCGTATTGATCAGGCAACCATGTCTGCGCTCGAAAATTACACCTTCCCTCAAATTCTCGCTAGGAATGCGGAACGATTCGGAGCAGAAAGGATTGCCATCCGGGAAAAGGCTTATGGCATTTGGCTGACCTATCCCTGGAAAGACTACCTAGGTTTCACCAGACGTGTCGCATTGGGCCTGAAATCGCTCGGTCTCCAAAGGGGCGAGAATGTGGGGCTCATCCTGGATAACCATCCTGAATGGCTTTTCGCTGAGCTGGGCGCTCAGGCCATGGGAGGGATTACCGTTCCCCTGTTCACTTCAGCAGTGGCCAAAGAGTTAGCCGGCGGACTGAGCCGGGTTCAAGGGGTCTATGTTTTTGCCCAAGATCAAGAACAGGTGGACAAGCTGCTGGAGACGAGAGATCAACTCGGTCATGTCCGGCGGCTCATCTACGTGGACCCTACCGGCATGAGAACTTACAGGAATGACCCTTGGCTTCTCAGCTTCAAAGATCTTCTGGACCTGGGAGATAAGCTGGACAAGGAGCAACCCGAACTTTTTGCCAAAGAGCTCTGGGAAGGAAAGCCGACGGATGTGGCGTTGATGATCATGACATCAGGCACAACGGGTGTGCCCAAACTGGTCATGCTGAAACATGAAAACTTCATCGATATGGCACTGAAATGGCTGGAAACCGCGCCTGTCGGCATTGGGGACAACTGGATCTCCATTACTCCCACAGCATGGATTGTGGACCAGCTCTGGGGTGTGGGGATCGCGCTTTCAGGCGGCATAGTCATGAACTTTCCTGAAACCTTCGAGACTGCGGTGGAGGATTTCAGGGAAATCGGGCCTACCGTGATCGTCACCTCCTCCCGATTCTGGGAAGAACTTGCCTCAAAAATACGCGTCAAGATCAATGACGCCGGATTCATCAAGCGATCTCTTTACAACTTTTCCCAGAAAATCGGAGGACAGGTGGTAGACCTTGAATCCCAGGGTAAACCCATCCCGGGGAAACTCAAGATTCTTAGCTGGTTGAGCCGACGGATGGTTTCTTTGCCCTTGCTGGATCGAGCGGGATGCCTCGGGTTCCGTGCAGCTTACACGGGAGGGCATCCCATAAGCCCGGACGTGATTCGCTTCTTCAGGGCCAATGGGCTGAATCTGAAGCAAAGCTATGGGCTCACAGAGGCGGGCGGCATTTTCCAGGTGCAGCCGGATGGCGAAGTGAAACCGGAGACCGTGGGCAAGCCTCTTCCCGGAACAGAAGTCAAGATCGCGGAAGACCAGGAGGTGCTGGTATGCAGCAAGTCCGTGTTCCCAGGCTATTACCAGAATCCTGAAGCTACCGCAGCAGCGCTCAGGGATGGCTGGTTCCACACCGGCGACGCCGGGTATCTGGATGAAGACGGGCACCTGCTCATCATCGGTCGAAAAGAAGATATTATGAGAACAAAGGATGGGGAGGCTTTTTCTCCTGATTTCGTGGAGACCAGGCTGAAATTCAGTCCCTACATTAAGGAAGCCGTGATCTGGGGTGAGGGGCAGCCCTATCTGACAGCTTTTATCAACATTGATTTTGGGAATGTGGGGAACTGGGCTGAGGATAGAAAGATACCTTACACGACCTATAGCGACCTTTCT
>JAHECH010000243.1 GCA_024641835.1 Deltaproteobacteria bacterium | reverse complement strand
GGCGATGCCTTCGTCTGCATGCCATGGCGAAAGGCGGTGACGGAAAGGAGGTGAAAGCCATGTGTTGTGGACCTTGTTGTGAACAACCTGATAAGCTCAAGGGCAAACCCGAGGAGTGCACCCCTGCGCAGATCAAGGAGTGCCATGGGGATGTTAAGAAACATCCCTGCGAAGGGGAGAAGAAGCAACAAAAGTGAACAGAAAATAGGGCCGACTGGTCGCCATGATCATCGTCGGCCCCGATCCTATGACCGAAGGATATTTCTTTCGATGAGGGGAGGTGATTTCCACGAAGCGGTTCGACATTCCCAGTATGAAGGCTTACAAATACGACCAGAGGGAAAAGAATGTCTTCTATGCAAGTCCCGAATTCAAGATGAGGGTGGTATCCCTTGGCCCGGGGGAGAGCATGCCCAAATGTGATATGGCCTCCTATGTCATCTTTGTCGGGATTGAAGGTGAGGCGGAGGTGGACGTCGGAATGGATCGGGTTGTCATTTCCAGGGGACAATGCCTTGTCAGCGAACCGGCCACGCTGTCGATGAGGAGTAATGCCGGGGCACGGCTTTTGGGAATCCAGGTCACGAAAGGAAATGCAGAATGACCAGGCAGGAGACTGACAATGATGGATGACAGCGTGATCGCCATCGCCGTGCAGGGATTGGCCAAACGTTTCGGTGAAGTGCAGGCTGTCGCGGATGTGAGCTTTGAAGTCCACGAGGGCGAATTGTTCGGCTTTCTGGGCCCCAACGGAGCAGGCAAGACCACCACGATCAACATGCTCACCGGCCTGGCCCGGCCGGACGCAGGCACGATCCGGATCGCGGGCATCGAATGCACAACCAATCCCAAGGCTGCGCAACACTTGATCGGCGTTGTCCCGGACGAAAGCAATCTTTATCCAGAGCTGACTGGCTTCGAGAACCTGTGCTTCTGTGCGTCGTTATATGGAATTCATAAAAAGGAACGGGAAGCCGGTGCCCATGAACTGCTGGAGAGGTTCGGCCTTGCTAAAGCGGCGGACCGAAAGTTTGCCGGGTACTCAAGGGGCATGAAGCGCAAGCTTACCATCGCCGCCGGGATCATTCACAATCCACCCATACTGTTCCTCGACGAACCGACCACAGGTATCGACGTAGCAAGCGCCCGGCAGATCCGCCAGATCATCGCCGGCTTCAACCGCTCGGGTACGACCATTTTCCTGACAACGCACTATATCGAAGAAGCCGAGAGGCTCTGCGGCCGGATCGCCTTCATCGTGCAAGGGAGAATCGTTCGCACCGATACCGTGACAAACCTCATTGAGCCGATCCAGGAAAAGCATGTGATGCAACTTGCTGTATCGAACGCGGAACAAGCTCTGCTGGATAAGCTCGCTGCAGCGTTTCCTCATCTTGCATTTCAGGCCCTTGATCAAGAACTGATTCGGGTTGAGGCTGGAGAACCCGTCCACGTAGGCCCCTTGGTGCGTTTCCTGGAGGATCACGGCGTTCAGGTCATGGAAGCCCGCAGGATGCGTCCTTCCCTGGAGGATGTCTTCGTGCAGATCACCGGCATCGAGGCGGACGCCATGAGGAAAGAGAAGGAAAAGACGGGAGGCGGCGCATGAAACGATGGATAGCCTTCTGGAACATTCTACTGAAGGACATGAGGGCCTATTACCTCAAACCCCCCAATGTCAGTTGGGGGTTGATTTTTCCACTGGCCTGGACAGGGATGTTCTTCATCAAATCGGGCGGAAGCATAGAAAGCGTCCGGTCTCTGCTCCCGGGCGTGGTGGCCGTCTCCATCCTTTTCGGGACCACCTCCATGCTGGCGGTAACGGTTACATTCGAGAAAAAGGGCCGGTCCTTTGACCGGCTGCTGCTGGCGCCAATACCCCTGGAACTCCTGATGCTGGCAAAAACGGCCGGAGCGATCCTCTTCGGCGTCGCGAACGCTTTCGTCCCCATCATCCTGGCCTTCTTTCTAGCCGACCTTTCCCAAGCGAGCTGGAGCGCCGCTATCCCTGCCATTGTTCTCATTGCCGTGGCTTCGACATTCATGGGACTTTTCATCGCCGTTTCAGTGAGCGAGGTCTTCGAGGCCCAGACCTTTTCTAACTTCTTCCGCTTCCCCATGATTTTCTTGTGCGGGCTCTTCTTCCCGATTGAGCGGCTGCCGGTCTTTCTGCGGCCCCTTTCTTACGTTCTTCCGTTGACCTACGGGGCTGACATCCTGCACGGCGCCTTCAACAACCATAACGCCATGCCCTTCCCGCTCGCCTTCAGCGTCCTTGGCGCGTTTTGCATCGCCCTGTTCGCTTGGAGTCTCCGAAATATCAAGCGCAAATGGATTCTCTGAACAATGTCCGCGTTTACGCCCACCTGGACCTCACGCCTGCACATTCGACATCGCTCAATTGCACGCCGCCGTTGCCGACATCATTGCTGCTCGATCGGCCCCTGTGGCAGCTGCCTTGGCCAAATCATCAGGAGCATGAGGCAAGAATAGGGTCGGTGAAACCAAACGAACAGATCACGCGGACCGAATCCTCTTGCACGTGGGGATACTATTCCCTCTCTTGCCGTTGGGCAAAAAACAGAACCGGCAAGGCGGAAAGTTGCAGCAGGACGGAAAAGACAATCAGAGCAGGAATGGACTTATCATATAAGAAGCCCATGGCAGCGCTGCCAACAAACCAGGCAATACCGAACCCGGTGTCGAAAACACCAAACAAGTTAGAGAATAAGGAAGCAGGGGAAACCTTTTCGCTTTTACGGGTCTGAATTTTTCGAAGGCGCGCAATGGCAGCTTCGCCGAAGGAATATCCGAACGTGGATAATTCGCCCGCAAAATGGGTAGCTTTGGATTGTAGATAAATGATAGAAGTTCAGACATAAGCCACATGAAAACAAGGAGGGAGGGCACCATGTCACGGGACAGCCAGGCTAAAGATCTTGAGAGTGGAAGCGGTGTCCACTTAGAAGGTGCGAGCACGCATAAAATCAAGAACCTCTATAATAGGATGGAGTGGGCGGGTGCCTTCGGCGATGTCGGGACTTTGATCCCTTTTGTGGTTGCCTATATCACAATCGTGAAAATAGACCCCCTCGGGCTCCTCTTCATGTTCGGCATTTCTCTTCTGGTTGCCGGGTTCTATTACAAGACTCCAATCCCCGTTCAACCGATGAAAGCCATTGGAGCAGCAGCCATTGCCGGGGGGATAAGCCCGCCGGCTCTTTTCGGATCAGGCCTCACCACGGGACTTTTCTGGCTTCTTGCCGGCGTAACAGGGGCTATCAGACCGATAGCCAAACTTGCAAGCAAGCCGGTTGTGCGCGGTATCATGCTGGGTTTAGGGCTCTCTTTTATGGTCGATGGAGTCAACCGCATGAAGACAGCGCCGGTCCTTGCGGGCATCGCTCTGGTTGTCACCTACCTTCTCCTGACGAACCCTAAAATTCCGGCCATGTTTATGCTCCTGATCATCGGAGTTGTATCCGCCGTCATCATGAACCCCCAACTGGTCTCAGAACTCGCCAAGATTCACGTGGGGTTCAGGATTCCGTCCTTCAGCCTCTCCATGACCACATGGAACGATATCGTCGTGGGCACCCTCCTTTTCGCCATCCCCCAGATCCCGTTGACCCTGGGTAACGCCGTGATCGCAATCGTGGCCGAGAACAACGAGCTTTTTCCTGAGAGGAAGGTGACCGAGAAGAAAATCGCCATCTCTCAGGGCATCATGAACCTGGTTTCCCCCCTCTTCGGCGGCATTCCCATGTGCCATGGCGCCGGCGGGATGGCCGGGCATGTTCGCTTTGGGGCAAAGACAGGCGGCGCTCCGGTTATACTTGGAAGCATCCTCGTTTTCATTGCCCTGTTCTTGAGCGATTCGGTCTCGATTATCTTAAAAATATTCCCCAATGCGATCCTGGGCGTAATCTTATTCTTCGCGGGATCGGAACTGGCTATCGTGGTAAGAGACATCGGAGACAAAAAGACTGATTTCTATGTGATGCTCATCGTCGCCGCGTTTGCGATGTGGAACATGGGTGTAGCGTTCCTTGTGGGGATCATTCTGGACAATTCGCTGAGAAGAGGGTGGATAAAAGTTTGACCTGGGGCACTTCTCATGATATCGGCCACCGTTTTTACTCCCTGGATGAAGTCATGACGGAAGAGCAAAAAGATGCGAAGGACACGGGCAAGGCCCTAAGGATCATGGCACTGAATACCTCGCCAAAGGACCTTGGATTCTCGCCTGATCAGGACTACCCGAGAGTCTACGGGGTTCTCATGGACTGGCGAGTCGGCGAGGAAACTGCCAGTATTCTTGCTATGAGGGACGGCACTGCCAGCCTTTACACCACATCAACCTTTGGAGTCCTTGGCGGGCACAGACACGAGGCAATCCGCAGAGCAGCGGAGCAATGCACCAAAATTGCCAACCAGTTCCTCGATAAAAGCACTGCCACTGAGAATTTCGCCTATCCAAAAGAGGGGGAGGTCTTCTTCTACCTTCTCACCTACGAAGAGATTCGTCTCTGCATCGGGAATGAAAAAGCCATCAATCAAGGCAACGACCCGACACGGCCGCTCTTCGCTGCCGCCCAGAACGTGCTGACCGAACTGCGATTGGTCACGGAGGAAAGAACGTAGGAATCTTTTCGATGGAGACACAGGCTCTCGGCCAGAGACAGCGTTGGCACTCATTGTCGGAGGCTTACGAGATTCTTGACCGGCACCCCTGAGACTCGGGGCTTTCGGTAACAACTTGACTCTGCCATGAGATGGGATTAGAACTTTGGTGACCTAAAAACAGGGGGGACAAGTGGAAATGGAATTGGACACTCTCTGTATCAATACGATTCGGATCCTCTCCGCTGAGTGCGTTGAAAAAGCGAAGTCAGGACATCCCGGCTTGCCCATGGGCGCGGCACCCATGGCATACGTCCTGTGGACCCGCTTTCTGAAGTACAATCCTTCCAACCCAAAGTGGCCTGACAGGGACCGCTTTGTGCTCTCCGCCGGCCATGGCTCCATGCTGCTCTACAGCCTTCTCCACCTCACAGGGTATGACCTTTCCCTGGAAGAGCTCAAGAACTTCCGGCAGTGGCAGAGCAAAACGCCGGGGCATCCGGAATACGGCCACACATCGGGCGTGGAAACCACCACAGGCCCCCTCGGGCAGGGTTTCTCCAATGGTGTGGGCATGGCCATTGCTGAACGTTATCTGGCTTCGAAGTTCAACCGACCTGATTTTGAAGTCGTGAACCACTACACTTACGGGATCGCCAGCGATGGGGACCTCATGGAGGGGATTTCTCACGAGGCCGCCTCTCTTGCCGGGCATCTCGGACTCGGCAAGCTGATCTACTTCTACGATGACAATCATGTCTCCATCGAAGGAAGCACGGACCTCGCATTCACAGAGAATCGGGTGGCCAGGTTCGAAGCCTATGGCTGGCATGTTCAGCGTATTGATGACGGAAATGATTTGAAGGCTATTGAGAAGGCCCTAGTCGCTGCACAGAACGAAACCAGCCGCCCTTCCCTGATCGCCGTAAGAACCCACATTGGGTATGGCAGCCCGAACAAGCAGGATAAAGCTTCTGCTCATGGTGAACCCTTAGGCGAAGAAGAGATTAAGTTAACTAAGAAAACCTTGGGATGGCCCATGGAGCCGCAGTTCTTCATTCCGGATCAGGCTCTTCAGCAGTTCAGGAAAGCCGTTGAGAGAGGGAAAGAGCAGGAGATCCGGTGGCAGGAATTGTTTCGCTCCTATGAGAAGGCCTATCCGGATCTCGCCGAAGACTGGCATCGGTGGATGAACGGTGATCTCCCTGATGGTTGGGACAAAGAGATCCCCGTTTTTGCCGCAGATCAGAAAGGCGTCGCTACCAGGGCTGCATCTGGAGCCGTTCTGAACGCTATTGCCAAGAGGGTCCATAATCTCATCGGCGGCTCAGCAGACCTCGCCCCCTCCACCAAGACCCTGATCAAGGGTGAGGGAGATTTTCAAGCAGAACACTACGGAGAGCGAAATTTTCATTTTGGCGTGCGGGAACACGGTATGGCCGGGATCCTCAACGGCATGGCCCTTCATAGAGGACTCATCCCCTATGGTGGCACCTTCCTCATCTTTTCGGATTACATGCGACCTTCAATTCGACTTGCAGCCCTCATGAATCTGAAAGTCATCTATGTATTCACCCATGACAGCATTGGCCTCGGTGAGGACGGTCCTACCCACCAACCGGTTGAGCAACTCGCCGCTCTGAGAGCAATCCCAAATCTTACGGTGCTTCGACCCTGCGATGCAGCCGAGACAGCCGAAGCCTGGCGTTTTAGCCTGACAAAAAAGCGTGGCCCGGTTGCCATTGTCTTGACGCGCCAAGCGGTTCCCACGCTCGATCGCAAGTCTTTTGCTCCTTCTGAAGGATTCCACCATGGCGCATATGTTCTCCTTGATCCCAGGGAAGGCAGACCGAATGTGATTCTCCTTGCAAGCGGATCCGAAGTTCATATCGCCATAGAGGCTGCAAAGATACTGGAGGGGAAAGGAGCATCTCCTCGCGTGGTCTCCATGCCCTCATGGGAGATATTCGATGTGCAGCCCGAGCCCTACCAGGCTCAGGTT
>JAHECH010000242.1 GCA_024641835.1 Deltaproteobacteria bacterium | reverse complement strand
CGAGGGGAACAGTGGGAGGGGGCAGAACTCCCCCGTAGATAAGCCGTTGAAAAGACCAGCCCGGGAGACTTGGAACGTAAGAAAAGGTATCATCGGCCGGTCAAGTTAGCGCTCATGCTCCTATTGGCCAGAGGTTTTCCAAACCGCAATGGATAGGTTGTAGGGGACGGCACCATTCGCCTCATAGTCTCAGTAGCACGATAGAAAGAACAGCCAAGCCAATCCCCAGAATTCGCAGAAAATTCAATTTTTCTTTGTAGATGAGAGCAGACAAGAAAATGGCGATCACGAAATGCATTCCAGTGATCGAGACAATGATCGAGAGAGGCCCGAGGGAGAGGGCCTTCAAAAACAGATAGAACCCGACAAAGTTGATCAGCCCCATCACAAAGCCGATGAGAAATGCGTCTTTATGATTTCTTTTGACTTCTTTTCCTCCGAGCCTATTCACCATACCCTTTGAAAAGATCATCCCCATCGCATAGGCAAGGGCCATGAAACCGAGTTTGTTCACATACATGGCCGCAAACTTGCTAGAGATCGAAGAGATGGCCCCCGAGATCAGTGAAACAAAAACCAAGATAAGCCCTCTTTTGATATTCCTCGCAGATTCCTTGTGCCCCTCAGCCTCTTTTGTGAGAATGAGAATCACCCCTATCGCTGTCCCGATGCCAACAATCTGATAGACGCTGATGTGATCGCGAAAGAAGAAGATGGAGAAGAGGATCACCACCACCATATTGAGCCGTATGATGGGATATGCAACACTGGCAGGAATATGTTTCAGGGCTTCGATGTGGGTGAGAGTGCCGATGACGAAGGAGCCGCTATTCACAGCAGCGATAAGTACCAGCTCGCCTCTATTCGCCAGCGCCTCTCCGGACAGGGCAAAGGCTCCTGAACTGAGCAGAGCAACCGTGGCCATGAACGAAAAGGTTGTCCAGGCTGTATGACAGTTCCTCTCAGCGGAGACCTTGTACAGGAACCTCTGAGTTCCCATGAGGATCAAGGCAATGATGCTGAGAACGTACCAACTTGTCATCGTCCGTTCCCCGTCTCTGTCAAGGTTCCTTTGCTTCTGAAATCATCACACAACAATTCACAGTCAAATGCAAGGCTTGAAGGGAAACAGGGAACCAGGAAAAAGCCCCCATCCGGAAGTCAACCGGATAGGGGCTTCAAGCAAGTTACCGCGGAAAACAAACTAATTCACAGCATCCTTCAGAGCCTGGCCTGCTACAAACTTAGGAACATTCTTCGCCTTGATCTTGATCTCTGCGCCTGTCTGGGGATTTCTTCCTACTCTCGCTTTTCTCTTGCCTACCTTGAAGGTGCCAAACCCTACTAGGGTTACTGCACCCTTCTTCTTCAGCGCCTGGGTAATCGTTGCAAAGATACAGTCTACCGCCTCCTGAGCCTCTTTCTTGGTGTTAACCACCTTCGCCACCTCGTTAACCAAATCCCCCTTGTTCATGCTCTTTCCTCCTTTTTAGCTGGTGAATGTTTGGTGAAACGGACCTGCATAGTCTATATATCTATTTGAAGATTGCAACTCAAAAGTGAGAAAATCTGCGACGAGTAGAAACGCCGCCCTTCAGCCTATCATCGAGCGTTTCATCACGCCCCTATCTCTTATGAACTGTGCCAGAGCATCGTAAGGTTGTGCACCCACGATTCTTTGGCTTCTCAGGAGAAAGGTTGGCACTGCTGTGACGCCCATGGCGCGAGAACGCGACCAATCTTGATCCACATCGTTTTTATAAGTCCTATGGGTCAGTACCTCTTCTGCCTCGTCTCCTGCCAGGCCTGTGGAGGTAACCAGATCCACCAGAGTAGACCTCTCGCCAATATTCTTCCCGTGAGCAAAATAGGCCCGGAATACGGCAGAGTGAAACTCTCTTCCCCTGCCCCTGGATTCCGCCCATTTTCCCAACTCCTGGGCAAGCCGGCTGTTGTAGGTCATGGTGCGTTCTCCGAAAGGTAACCCTTCCTCTTTGGCAATTTTCTTCAAGTAGGCCATCATTTGTTCGATGTTCATATTGCGCCCTTTGAATAAGTCCTGAAGAGAAAGGCCTTCCTGAGGGATCTCCGGATGGAGGGGAAAGGCAACCCAGGAGACAACGACGTTGTATTCCTTTTGCAAACGATCAACACGCCCGGTGATGAAATAACACCAGGGTCAGATGTAATCAGAAAAAATCTCGAGTACAGGAGCTTCACTCATATCGCTCTTCCTTTCTCCTTCCGCTGATCGACCACAAGGCATCTTCGCGGTTAGATCGGTGGATCATAGCATAGCTCCAATCGCAAATCATCATCAATTACTTCCTTGCTTTGCCCTGCTTGGAGACGGCATCCATGGCTTTTTTCACCGATTCCGGGTCACCTAGATAGTAGTTTCGAATCGGCTTCAAACCATCATCCAGCTCATAGATGAGAGGGATCCCAGTGGGAATGTTTACTTCTGGTATGACTTCGTCAGGAGTGTGGTCGAGAATCTTCACCAGAGCGCGCAGGCTGTTCCCGTGAGCAGCGATAATGACCCTCTTCCCAGATTGGACAGCGGGACCTATCACCTCGTGCCAGCATGGAAGGAAACGCTCCACGGTGTCCTTCAAACACTCGGTCAGCGGAACCTGTTCTTTCTTCAATTCCCTGTACCTGGGGTCGTTCGCCGGATTCCTGTCATCGCCCCTTTCCAGCGCAGGAGGACGGACGTCGTAACTCCGCCTCCAGATCTTGACCTGTTTTTCACCGAACTTTTCCGCCATTTCGGCTTTGTTGAGGCCTTGCAAGGCTCCGTAATGCCGTTCGTTGAGACGCCAATCCCGGATGACGGGTATCCACATCAAGTCCATTTCGTCCATGACGATCCACAAGGTTCGTATGGCCCGCTTCAAGACAGAGGTGTAAGCAATGTCAAAGCTATATCCCTCTTGCTTGAGGACCTGGCCAGCTTCCCACGCCTCTTTGACACCCTTCTCCGATAGATCCACGTCGGTCCAGCCGGTAAACAAATTCTCTTCGTTCCACGTGCTTTCACCGTGTCTTAGCAAAACGACTCTGTGCATTCCTTTGGCTCTCCTCCCCCGAATCACTCGCGGAATGCCTTTCTACCCGCGAACTTGGCCGCGCTTTCAAGCTCCTCCTCGATCCGCAAGAGCTGATTGTATTTTGCGATTCGATCCGTGCGGCTCGCCGACCCTGTCTTGATCTGTCCTGCAGCCGTGGCTACGGCCAGGTCCGCGATAAAGGTGTCCTCTGTTTCACCCGAGCGGTGCGAAACCACGCATGTGTAACCCGATTGCGCCGCCATTCTCATCGCTTCCAGCGTCTCGGTCAATGTCCCAATCTGGTTGACCTTAATCAGGACGGAGTTCGCTATTCCTTCCTGGATGCCTCGCGACAATCTTTCCGTATTGGTCACAAAGACGTCATCGCCTACGAGCTGGATTTTTTCCCCCAAGGCTTCAGTGAGAAGCTTCCACCCTTTCCAGTCGTCCTCTGCCATTCCATCTTCGATAGAGACTATGGGGTACTGGCGCACCCAATTGGACCAGTAGTCAACCATCTCTGCACGACTTCTTTCGCTCCGGTCCGATTTCTTGAACACGTATTTCCCTTTGGCCCCGTCGTAGAATTCGCTCGATGCCGGGTCGAGAGCCAGACCGACATCTGCCCCTGCACGATATCCGGCCTGAGTGATCGCTTCCAGGATCACCTCCAGGGCTTCGTCATTGGATTTGAGGCTGGGAGCAAATCCTCCCTCATCTCCCACGGCCGTGGAATAACCTTTCTTCTTGAGGACGCTCTTTAAGATATGGAAAATTTCAGAGCCCATCCGGAGGGCCTCTCCGAAGCTCTTGGCGCCGTAAGGAGCGATCATGAACTCCTGAAAGTCTACGGAGTTGTCCGCATGAACGCCGCCGTTCAAGATATTCATCATCGGCACAGGCAGGAGAGATGCGGAGACCCCCCCGAGATAACGATAGAGCGGCGTTTTTTGGGATACCGCGGCTGCGCGGGCAACGGCCATGGAGACGGCCAGGATCGCGTTCGCCCCAAGCTTGCCTTTATTGGGGGTTCCATCCAGCCTGATCATCTTGCCATCGATTTCCGCCTGCTGGGTTGCGTCCATTCCCATAATGGCGGCGGCAATTTCACCGCTCACATGTTGGACCGCTTTGCGCGTTCCCTTTCCGAGGTAGCGCGATTTCTCACCATCGCGCAGTTCCACAGCCTCGTGCTCGCCCGTGGAGGCCCCTGAAGGCACCGCTGCGCGCCCCAGACTCCCGTCATCCAACAAAACGTCAGCCTCCACGGTCGGGTTTCCTCGTGAATCCAGGATTTCTCTTCCCATGGTTTTGACAATCTTTGCCATAACTCACTCCATCTTTGATCTGGTTCATCCGGGAAATGAGCACGCGTCATCAGGACATCATGCTACCCATCACAGCAATTGGTCACCAGGTGCTTTCGGTCTAAAGCGCTCCAGCTTTATACGCTCGATCAACAATCGCCATCGCCTCTTCCTGGATCTTCCGGAGGTGTTCCTTTGACCGGAAACTCTCCGTGTAGATCTTGCAGATATCCTCAGTCCCTGAGGGGCGGGCCGCGAACCAGCCGTTCTGGGTAACCACTTTAATGCCTCCTATGTCGGCGTCGTTCCCTGGAGCTCGGGTTAACCTGGAAAGGATGGGATCACCTGCCAGGTCTTTGGCCTTAATCTGACCCGGTGACAGCCTTTTCAAGGCCGCTTTCTGCTCCCGCGAGGCGGGAACATCGATCCTCTCGTAAAAAGCTCTGCCGAATCTCTCCTCCATCTCCTCGTAAACCTTGCCCGGCTCTCTGCCCATTTTAGCCGTGATCTCGCAGGCAAGAAGATCCATGACAATGCCGTCCTTGTCGGTGGTCCAGACCGTTCCGTCTCTTCTTAAAAAAGAGGCGCCGGCGCTCTCCTCGCCGCCGAAGCCGCAGGAGCCGTTTAGGAGAACATCCACGAACCACTTGAAACCAACCGGGACCTCGTACAGTCGCCTACCCAGATGCGCGGTCACCCGGTCTATCATGGATGTGGAAACCAAGGTTTTTCCCACAGCGGCATCCCTTTTCCAGCCGGGCCTATTCTGGAAGAGGTAGAAGACGGCCACGGAGAGGTAGTGATTCGGATTAAGGAGGCCTGCGCTCTTCGTGACGATGCCATGGCGGTCCGCGTCCGCATCATTCCCAAAGGCAATGTCGAAATGATCTTTCAACTGAATCAACCCCGCCATGGCATAAGGGGAGGAACAGTCCATGCGAATTTTTCCGTCATGATCCACGGTCATGAAAGAAAAGGTCGGGTCAATCGCTCGGTTCACCACCTCCAGAGAAAGAGCATAACGTTCCGCAATGGGATCCCAGAAATCGATCGAGGAGCCCCCAAGAGGTTCCACGCCGATCTTGAGGCCCTCTCTTTTGATCAGGTCTATGTCGATGACATTCCCGAGATCTTCCACATATGGTTGAATGTAATCATATTCGTGCGTCGAATCAGCCTTGAGAGCTTTCTCAAAGGAAATCCTGGCCACAGCCTTCAACCCTTCAGCGATGATCGAGTTGGCTCGTTCCTCGATGGCCCTGGTTGTAGAGGGATCGGCCGGTCCTCCTTCGGGCGGATTGTATTTGAAACCTCCGTCTTCCGGGGGATTGTGAGACGGCGTGATGACCACCCCGTCTGCCAGACCCTGCTTCCTTTTCCGGTTGTGGGTAAGGATGGCGTGAGAGATGACGGGAGTCGGCGTGTATCGCAGGCCTTTTTGAACCATCACGGTCACAGCGTTTGCGGCGAAGACTTCCAAGGCAGTGGCGAGGGCTGGCTCAGAAAGCGCATGGGTGTCCATGCCGATGAACAGAGGCCCCGTAATCTTCCGAGACGCCCTGTACTCACAGATCGCCTGACTTATCGCCAGGATATGGTTCTCGTTGAAACTGTTCTTGAGTGAAGATCCCCTGTGCCCTGAGGTGCCAAAGGCGACCTGCTCGTTTGCATTTGAGACATCGGGTTGATAGGCGTAATAGGCCGTCACCAGACGTGGAATATTGACAAGAAGGGATTTGGGTGCCGGTTTTCCAGCGAGCTCATGGATGGTCATATTCTATCCCTCTAAAAAGCACCCATCCTCGATCCCCCGGGAGGGTTTTGGATGCGACTGAAGATTGCTCCTCGGCGATCACGGCATTCCAGAGGATGGCTCGGATTTCGCGTTTTCCCGGGGAGTGGGCACAACCTCGACCTGATACATGTCCAGGGAGATCATGAAGACCGATATGATCACAGGGCCTGCAACAAGCCCGAAAAACCCGAATGTCGCCAGGCCTCCCAGTCCCCCCAAGGCCATGAGGGTAAAGGAAAGCCCACTCCTGCCGCTGATGAGAAGGGGCCGCACGAAGTTATCCACCATTCCCACCACCAGGATGCTCCATCCGAGCAAGATAAGGCCATGAAGGGTGTCGGCTGAGAGGAGGAGAAACGCCGTAGCAGGAACCCAAACGATTGCATTTCCGACAACTGGAATCAGTGCACAGATACCGCTAAGGATCCCCAGAAAGGCTGGCGACGGAAGCCCAACGAACCAGTAGCCGAGCCCTGCA
>JAHECH010000241.1 GCA_024641835.1 Deltaproteobacteria bacterium | reverse complement strand
CTGCCTCCTGTTACGAAGCCCTAGTGCTTTCGCCCTCCTAGCTGCTGTGCCTGCTCTCGTCGGAGGCGGTCTGTCAGAGTCCCGTTTCAACGGGATCGAAGCCTGATTGGCCGCCTCGACCGTGGGGGAGGGACAGCGGAAAACCGTTCCTTGAGGGCGTCCCGAGCTCTCGAACGGTTTTCCGGGACATCACTTCATGACGATATCCGCCACTTCCATCAGGTGATCAACATGGTGGGCGGCGTCTAGGGCCCTGTTCTTATACGCAATGAAAGGGACCGCCGCCGCCCTCGCTGTTTCGTAATCCACCATAGAGTCCCCCACGTAAAACGCTTCACGAGGTCCAATGGCGAAGAAGTGGAGAATCCTAAGTAGAGATTCCGGATGGGGTTTGGGATTTTTCACATCCTGAGAAGAAACAACAATGTCGAAGTAGGACTCAAGACCATTCGACGATAAAACTGTTCCGATCGTGTTGCTCCGGTTGGTCGCCACAGCTAGTCCAAACCTGGGCTTCAAAAGATCGAGGAGTTGCTTGAGACCAGGCTCCATGACCATATCCCCGATGAAAGGGGTGTAATCGATCTTCCACCGATAGGCTTGTGCCTGGTCAACAAAAGGGGTGCCGGCAAAGATTTCTCGAATGGACTCTTCAGCGGTATGCATGTGAACGAAGGAGTCCTTCTCATCGGTCATGGGGGGCAGGCAGAAGTGCTGGAGGATGTGGTTGTAGAAATTGATATTGGCCTGGCGTGAGTCGAACATCACCCCGTCACAATCAAAAACCACCGCCGTCGTTTTAGCCATGGGGATCTTTGAGATACGCTCCTGGCTTTTCACCCTTGTCAATACTTGCCCCAGCAGTCGATCCTAAGGCATCTTCCTCATCCTCTTGCGACGCCTTTTGGCCGCCTTGGCCATCTTCTTTTTCCTCTGGACACTCGGCTTGTCGTAAAACCTGCGTTCCTTGATCTCAGAGAAGAAACCTTCTTTGGTCAGTTTTTTCTTTAAATCCCTTATGGCCTTTTCAATCTGATTGTCTTGAACAATGACTTTCATGTCTTTTTCTCTCCATTTATCTGAATGGTTCATGAAGAAGCAGGTCGCTGCTCCAGGGAAAAAGAAAAGCATCCTCTTCCGAGAGATGCTTTTCATGCCTCATGAAAGCGCTTTTCAGTGCAGGATTACACAATTTGTCTCCTTTGCGCACGTGAAGAGATATGGCGATCTCTGAAGGCATGGGAGCATCCGGGGCACGGAGAGCCGTATCCGTTATCTATAAAGCCCGGAGGCTTGTTCCATTCGTTCACTTGAAGGAAATCTCCGGCTATGTAAATCACCCCCTTTAAAGGTCCTCTCCACAGGGCAGGAAAAACGAGGACAGGATTTCAAATGCTCAGAATGCGCCAGAATCTTCGGCCCATCACTATATGAATTCTAAAGCGCTTGTCAATACAATTTGCTCCTTTTTCTTCGACGGAGTTTTGCCACAGCCTCAATGTGAAAAGTATGGGGAAACATATCCACGGGCTGGATTTCTATCACCTCATAGTCTTGACTCATCTCTCCCAGATCCCGCGCTAGGGTTGCGGGATTGCAGGAAACATAAACGACTCTCTCCGCTGAGAGCGTCATGACCCGGGCCAAGACTTCTTTGTGCATCCCGGCTCGCGGAGGGTCAATGACGAGCACATCCGGTCTGGTCCTGAGCGAAGCAAGGCTTTCTCTGATATCGCCCAGAACAAACTGGCAGTTTTCGATCCCATTGGCCTTGCAGTTTCTTTCCCCATCCTGGACCGCGGTTACGGCTATTTCCATCGCAATAACCTGCTTCGACCTTCCTGCCAAGAAAATCGGGATGGTGCCAGTACCACTGTAGAGATCCAGAACAATTTCTGAGCCCCTCAACTCGGCGTACTCCAAGACTTTCTGGTACAGTTTTAGGGCCGCGGAGGAATTCGTCTGGAAAAAGGAGTTGGCAGATACCTGAAAAGCATAGGGTCCGAGCCTGTCGTGAATAATCCCACTTCCTGACAGCACTAGTTCCTTTTCGCCCACAGCAACTGCCGCTCTGCGCGTGGTGATATTGTTCAGCACTGTTTTCACGTCACCGTAGGTGTTAGTGAGCGCCTTAGCGAGGGGTTCCAAGATAGCCCTTCGCTCATCAAAAGTGATGATGTTCACCATCCACTCCTGGAAGCTAACGGAGTGACGGAGGGTCAAGAATCGCCAGTAACCCTTGTGAGCCTTGAGGCCATAGGCAGGAAGGTCAGACTCTCTTGCATGAGTTTTCACATGACGGAGGATCTCGTTTCCCCGTTCTTCCTGGAGCAAACAGGCCTCGACATCAATGACTTTGTAAAAGGTTCCGGGCACATGGAGGCCGAGGACGAAAGCGTCATCTTCGCCTTTTTCTCCTGGAAGAAACCATCTTCGATCAGCGAAGGAAAATTCCATCTTATTGCGGTAGCCGAATATTTTCTCCGATGGAATAGAGTCATGAACGGGAACCTCTGAAATGGCACCGATCCGGGCCAGAGCATCCCGGACATACTCCTTCTTATATTCCAACTGACGCTCATATCGCACATGCTGCCACTGGCATCCCCCGCATTGTCCGCTGTACGGGCAAGGCGCGACGATCCTGTCAGGCGATGGCTCCATGAGTCCTATCATCCGAGCTTCAGCATAATCCTTCTTTTTCCTTGAAACCTGAGCCATGATTCGGTCTCCGGGAATGGCGCCCCTGACAAAGATGACGAGACCGTCATGGCGAGCCACGCCAGGGCCGCCATAGGCGATCCGATCAATCGTTAATTCAACGAGGGTTCCCCTTTGGAAGCTCATGATAGTATCGCGCCCCAGGAGCTCCTTTGATCATTTTCGACCGACACGATTCCCGGCCGGGAGTTGGTCTTCCGGGCTGCAATCAATCCTTGCCGCAGCCTATTCCTGTATGCCTTATCAGGGACCCCAATTGCAAGATTTCCTTTTTTCCCAGGCCTGAAGTTTCTCGGCTTCTTCCGCCTCGCGTGCTCCCAACGGACGCATTCCCAAGACGCTGAATGGCGTTTCAAAAGCGACTGACCGTAGGCGACTTTAAATTGGGACTCGTGTGTAAAAATCTTTTACAACTGTCTAAGTTTTTTTCAGGGAAACGACCCTAAAGTGCCCCCTCGAAAAGGGGGAAAATGATTTTTAATTAATGATATCAATGCGGTATCAATTTTATGATGGGGTGGCATAGGTCTTGCTCGCCATTACACTAGAAATCGAAACACCCGATGGAAAACACATCTTCTTTGGGGAGAGCCATGTCCCACACTTTTCGAAAAACCAATAAGAATTCAACAGGTTTTACTCTTGTGGAACTGCTGATTGCGATAGCCATTATTGGTATCCTCTGTCTTATCGCCATTCCCACTTTCACAGCCTGGCTGCCGGATTACAGGTTGAAACAAGCAGCCAGGGATCTTTATGCCAATCTCCAGCGAGCAAGAATGGGTGCCATAAAGGCGAATGACAGCTGGGGTGTCCTGTTTGATAACACTGTGAAACCAGGAAGATATCTCATTTATTCATTGGGTCCAAATCGTACCTGGGACAACGGAACGGGGGACGATGTGCTGCAAAACATCACGATCAACCTCTCGACCTACAATGGAGTGGATTATGGTCATGGCAAAGCAACAAAAAATGTCCCAGGGAACCCTTTCGGCCCTGGAGACGATATAAGCTACAAAACCCCTGATCGGGTGGCCGTGTTCTCAAATAGAGGAACCGGCGATAATCAAGGTTATGTTTACCTGTCTAACACCAATGGGAACGCATACGCGGTAGGGGCCCCGAACCCTGCTGGCGTCGTTGTGGTGAGAAAATACACTGGAAGCAGCTGGAAATAGTGGAGAGGGACCACATGAAGCACACGAAGATAAAGGAATGGGAGCAGGGATTCACGTTAATGGAACTCCTGGTAGTGATCCTCATGATGGGAGTGGTGATGGCTGGCATCTATGCTGTCTACACCTCTCAGCAGAAATCATTCATCGTTCAGCAAGATGTCGCTGAAATGCAACAGAATCTTCGGGCAGCCATGTTTTTCATGGTGAGAGATATCAGGCTGGCTGGGTGTAACCCGACCGGGAAGGCGGATGCAGGAATTAATACTGCAGATGCAAGCACCATTTCTCTGACCATGGATATCAGAGGCAAAAATCCCGATGATCCCCCTGATGGAGACACCGGAGATCCAGAAGAGAGCGTCACCTATGCCCTAATGGATACCGACGGAGACGGGAACGTAGACTCCCTCGGAAGATGCACGGCGACAACACCTTGCACGCCGGCAGATTTTGTAGCGGTTGCCTCAAATATTGATGGCCTCAACTTTGTCTACCTTGATGCAAATGGCATCGTACTGAGCGTTCCTGTTTCAACAGCTGACCTGGCCAAGATAAGAAGCGTGCAGTTGACCGTGGTGGCGAGAACAGAGTCGCCTTCCAATGGTTATGTGGACAAGGCGAGCTACAAAAACCTTCAGGGGACGGTGGTTCTGCCTCCCCAAAATGATGGGTTTCGCCGCAGAGTGTTCGCAACAAATATCCGATGTCGAAATCTGGGACTTCTGTAGGAGGGAAGGATCATGGAAAAGAAGCAGAACATGAATCCCGCAGGCAAGGAGTCGGGTTTTACCCTTCTGGAAGTGATCGTGGCCATTGCAATTCTGACCGTAGGCCTTCTGGCCGTCGGTGCCATGCAAACGTCTGCCATCGGGGGGAACCTGTCTGCATATCGTACGAGCGAGGCAGTAACGCTCGCCCAGGACAGGATGGAACGGCTCCTTTTCAGTCCTTATGCGGATGCTTCGCTAAATGTTGGAACCGGCAAAGCAGACCCATCGCCACCTGCCCCTCGCAATTTTACCATCACCTACGATGTGGCGGACGTGGCAGGAATAAGCGCCAAGCTTATCACGGTCAAGGTCACTGTTTCGGAAAAGCGGATGACGAGGACGATTAGGCTCAGCTGCCTCAAGCCTCAGACGCTCTGAGCGCATTTTCTGAATCACACGAAAGGTCACATGGAAAACGAATGCCATCAAACTTACACGCACGAAAAGAGGGGTGCAATGAAAACACAGCCTAGATTTAAGGATGAAGACGGATCCGTTTTGATCGTGGCGCTGACCATGCTCGTGTTGCTCACTCTTCTCGGGTTTTTTGTGGCCGAGATCGCAGAAGTGGAGATCCAGGTCGCAGGCAATGAGCGATTCTACAAAGAGAATTTGTACGGTGCGGAAGCCGGGGCACTGGAATGTGCCGAGAGGATGCAGGAGACTGCGGCTCTGGATCCGGGCGCGCTTGCTTGGCTCACACCATTGGCAAGCAAACCGACGCTAAGCCAGGTGCGTACGAATGATTATTGGGCAGACACGAACTCACAACAATCGGCCACAGATACCAGTATTCGATTCATGGCTGTCGAAGAAGGCGTTGCCACCGAGACTTCCCTCGATATGACGAAAACGACCCTTTACTCCTACGCCATCTACGGCCGCCGCTACAACACGGCAGTGCCGCAAAAAGGGCGGAGCATCGTGGAGCTGGGATTCCGGAAGGCGGGCTGATAAGTAGACCGGAGGAATACGATGGCTCGAATCTGAATGAGCGAGCCCCGTTGTTTGCCATAAATTTGTAGAGAAATCATGAGGGTCGCAGGAATGGGAATGAAAAAAGGAGACAAGAACATGTTACCTAACAACAAAAAGTCAGGTTTACATATACCGAAAACTTCCAGGAGGTGGAAGATTTCCCTTACCGTCTTCTTGAGCCTCCTCTTTTCGTTCCTGTTTTTCGCTCCCACGGCGCAAGCGCTCAATTACACTGTCTCCGTCAGCAACCCCACAGTAAACGAATCCGCCGGGACGGTGACCTTTGACATTACCCTCAACCAACCGGTCGACATAAACGACGACCCTCTGACTCTTAACTACTCCACCTCCGACGGCACGGCTACTGCTGCCTCCGGCGACTATGTGAGTGTTCCTTTAACGGATCTGACCTTCAATTGGGGTGAGAGCACGAAAACTGTCGACGTCACCATAAATGATGACGCTGTGCCTGAAGCAGATGAAACTTTCTATCTAAATGTCGCTTTGACTATGTGTGGCGGTGGCCTCGGTTGCACAGTTACTCCGGCGCTGGCGCAAGGACAAGCCACGATCATCGATGATGACAACCATGCTCCCACGGACATCGCTCTTGACAACAGTTCTGTCGCTGAGAACAGTGCAGTGGGCACTCTCGTAGGCAATCTGTCCAGCACAGATCCGGATAGCGGGGATACCTTCACCTACTCCATCCAGACAGTGGGTGTCCCGTTCCAGATCAGCGGTAGCAGACTCGAAGTGGGTGGTTCTATCGATTACGAGACCACACCAAGCTACACCATCACCATCCGCACCACCGATGCAGGCGGCCTCTCCTTTGACAAGGATTTTACCATCGATGTCACGAATGTGAACGAGGCTCCCACGGACATCGCTCTTGACAACAGTTCTGTCGCTGAGAACAGTGCAGTGGGCACTCTCGTAGGCAATCTGTCCAGCACAGATCCGGATAGCGGGGATACCTTCACCTACTCCATCC
>JAHECH010000240.1 GCA_024641835.1 Deltaproteobacteria bacterium | reverse complement strand
GGGGATTGACCTTGGCGAGCTGCCCGAGGTCCATGTCGTTCGACAGCCCTAGGTGGTGGAGGGTGCCTTCCAGCAAAAAATAGAGGTGAGGGTATCGAGATGAGACTTCCTTGCCGGCCTCGACCGCTTTCCGACTGCTCAAGTGGAGCAAATTGACAGGGCAGTTCGTGTAATTGGCCATGATCGCAACCTCATGGATAGCCAGTTCTTCCTGCCAGGGCGGCCTTGCATCGCTGTAATCCTTCAGCGGATTCCCACTCGGTTTTTGTTTGACCTCTGCGTTTGTGGCCCTGATGATTTCTGGATTCTCGCAGTGAATGCTGAGACTTATCTTCCCATCGTCTCCGTAAAGCTCATTCACTCTGCTGACTTCCTTCATGTACTTGTAGAGGAATCCGAAGTCCACAGGGGTGTCCGTCATGAGGTAATTGGTTCCGTCGGCAGAAGACCCGGCAAGATTGAGCAACTTGTAAAACATGTAGTACTTGAACGTGGAAACACCACCTTCTCTGACAAGCCATTCAATCTCCTTGATCTGGTCTTCCGTGTTCATGGTCATGTGGTAACCGTAGTCAACAAGGTAGGAACCTTCGGATAGACCGAGGAGTTCTGGGAGAAGCTCCTTGTAGGGTCCCGTTTTGTTCAGATAGTTTTTTCCGGGCCTGAAATAGCTGAGGATTGTGGTGACGCCTCCGGAGGCCGATGACATAGATTCGCTCGTCGCATCGTCGCTGAAGGGCCTGTAGATGCCGATGTGAAAATGGGAATCCACGGCACCTGGGAATACAAATCTGCCGCTGGCGTCAATGACCTTCTTGGCCCTGTCACTCGGAATGCTTTCGGCCAGGGCTGCTATCTTTTCTCCACGGACGCCGACATCACTCTTCCTCGTCCCCGCATAAGGAATCACAACGGTACCGCCTTTTACGACAAGATCATAATCGGACATACAAGAGGTCTCCTTTTATCTAGGGATGGAAATATTTCTTCGCCGCAAACGCAGGCAGAAGATCATGAGGTAAAATCTACCTCTTCGGATTCACAAACCACATAGAATTTGAAGTCGGTCTTCCCCTCCGGACTCCTCCCCGCAGGCACCGGGTTTTCCTCCCTCCACTTCTTGGCTTTTTCGAAAGCCTCCATGCTGTCATAGTGGAGTTCCGCGATGCGGTAGAACATCGTCTGGCCCCTGACGAGCCCTTTCACCGTGTTGAACACGACTTTCCGCAGCCCTGGGATTCTGGCCAGATCAGGCAGATGGATGTCTCTGAGCCATTTTTCGTAAGCATCGACCGTCATACCAGGCATGATGTCATATCCTAATATCGCCTTGACCATGGGCAAGCTCCTTCTGATTGTTATATTGTTATAACATGATATTATTCCTGTCAAGAGCTTTTTGCTTTTCAAAGCCCGGTTTTTGGGGATCGTTCAAGGGGGCATGTCTTTTCTCTTTCAAAAGAGCCTGAAATCGTATTAGATTTGCCCTGATGCAAGCTGGAACCAAAGGCTGTGCCCACCCGGACACGCGGAGGGTGACCTCTGACGAGATAGCAACCGGAAATGAACTTACCCTATGAACGGCCCCCAGGATATGAAGTTCTCCGCAGAGTTGGCTCATCGCTCCAGGCCAACCGGAGACCTGATCCTGTGGGGCTACCACCATGACCCATTGAGTTTTCGGCGCCGGTTCATGGCACCCGGAGAAGTGGTTGTGTCCGTGAAGAGACTACTCCCCGCGGCCGGTCATGAAAACTTTTTAGCGGGTTGCGAAGAAGCTGAAGGCTAAGGGCCTAAACCCTGTTCGAGAGCTATATCTGGGATGCTGGAAAACATTGCCATTGTCCTTGTTGAACCCCAGATTCCCGAGAACATCGGCGCTGCCGCTCGGGCCATGAACAACATGGGGATCACTCGCCTTATTCTTGTGAAGCCGGAGAACTGTGACCTTACCCGGATCCTCAAGATGGCGACAGGCACATCCATCGATATCGTCGAGGAGATGGAGGTCTACGATTGTTTGCTCGATGCCATCGGTCCTTTTCAGTTCGTCGTGGGAACGACCGCCCGCATCGGCGCCCAACGCCCGGCTCTGACCAACCCCCGAGACCTCGCCAGGGATCTTGTCCCCATAGCTCAAGAGAACCAGGTAGCCATTCTCTTCGGACCTGAGGACCGGGGCCTCTCCAATGAGCATTTGCGCTACTGCCACACCATTGCTACCATACCCACTTCGCGTTTCGCTTCTCTTAACCTGTCCCAGGCTGTGATGATCATCTGCTACGAGATCTTCCTCGCCGGCCAGGAACCCTCTGATGAATATCTTCCCAGGCTCGCGAACAAATTCGAGCTGGAAGGGATGTATGACCACCTCAAGGAGGTGCTCCTGAAGATTGGATTCATCAACCCCCAGAATCCGGAACACTGGATGCTCAATATCCGCCGTTTTCTCTCCCGTATACCCCTCAAAGCAAGAGACGTCAGGATCATCCGGGGAATCTGCCGGCAGATCGACTGGTACGAAAAGCAGGTGACCAAGGAGCGAAATGGGAAAGGAAATATCACCTCCCCTTGATTCATGTTGAAATGTATATTAATAAAGATATATAAGTGCTCGCAGTTCAATGGATTTCCCGTTTTTCCAATGCAGGATAGCGGGAGGTCCCATGTTATCTGACCAGTCCTGATACGGGATTTTTCAAAAGGACATGAGCAGCTGAGCTTGTGGCGGGCGGAAAGGAGGCATGATTATGGCTTCTAAGAATTTGCTGAAGGGTAAACGGGTTCTTATCGTGGACGATGAGCCTGATGTTCTGGAGACTCTGGAAGCTTTACTCCCCATGTGCGAGGTCTCCAAGGCCTCGAGCTTTGCTGAGGCACAAAAGCACCTGGAGAATGAGTATTCTGATATCGCGATTCTGGATATCATGGGTGTCGATGGGTACAAACTGCTGGAGATTGCGACGAAAAAGAAGGTCATCGCCGTGATGCTGACGGCTCATGCCCTGAGCCTGGACAATACGATCAAGTCTTTCAAAGAGGGGGCGGCTTCCTATATCCCTAAGGATGAGATGTCCAGGATCGAAACCTTCTTGAACGACATCCTTGAGGCGAAAGAGAAGGGCAAGAGCTCCTGGTGGCGCTGGATAGACAGGCTGGGATCCTACTATGAGGAGAAATTTGGTCGCGACTGGCAGAACAAGGACAAGGATTTCTGGCGGAATTTCCCCTCATGGTAACGTGAAGAAGCCCTGTGCTTCAGCACGGGGCTTCATTCTCGGCCTGAGGCGTTCAGACTTCACAAGCCACTTTGCCTCCCCGTCGTCGGGGGTTGGAATGCTGGGTTATTCAGAGGGATAGGCAGGCTTTTAGATGCGACGTGGCCCGCTCTTTTGCTGATCGATCAGCCAGTCGATATCTTCTTTCGTAAGCATCCCCTTATCCACGAGGATCTCCCCGACTTTTCTCTGCATTTTACCGAGTGCCCAGTATATATCTTCTTCTGTCGCGTATCCCATATGTTTCAGGATTTCCCCCAACCGGACAGAGGTGTCTTTCTGCTTTGCTATGGCTTTTCCCAACTGCTCTTGTGTGATGCGGCCAGAGGTAAGCAGGACCTCCCCGATCCTCTGTTCTTGCTCCTCCAGGACCTGTTTGAGTTGTTCCCTTGTGATGAATCCTTCACTCACCGAAAGCTTTCCGATTTTGGGCTGATACCACCTCGACCTGAGATACTCTTCACAAACAAAACAAAAAAGACCGAAAAGGGATAGAGTGATCCCCACCAAGCAAAGAACCAGGAATATGAACTGCGCCCAAAAGGTCTCAAAAATGGTGGAGAAACGGGCGATACGACTTTGAGGGAAAAAGACAACGATAACGAGGTAGCTTAACAAAAGAATATAGAAGATAGCTCCAAAAACAATAAATCTCGTTCGCGGTATGATCTGAACCTCGGGTGCGGAAGCTGAAGATTGTGTTCCAGATTTTTTGACATCCCCCATAGATAACGCAGCATCATCTCTGGGGCCGGTTGCGGTCTCTATGCTTGCGTTAGCCATACCAAGACTCTCGGCAGAAGAAACAGAACTGGATTCGAAGGAATCTCCTCTATTTGCACACACGTGAATGTCCTCCTTGTTGTCCGGCCGGCATTCCGGGCATTTCGCATTCTCCATCTCGGATCGAGATTCCACTTGCAGGCACAGGAAATGCTTCCATGACGATAGAACGTCACTTCGAAGCCGGGATAACCGTTTGTTTATTATAATAAAAACTATATGCTTAAGTCAATGGAACATCGCGCATCTTGCGAACATCGCGCATCTTGCGAACATCGCGCATCAGCGACAGGAGGCCAGCCAGGAAAGCTCAGGAAAGAGGTGGGACTGGATGTTTCGCCGCAAACCAGTCGATCAGGCGGCGGGCAATGCTGATCTTGTCGGGGATTTTGGGCAGCTTCTCGGCCTTAAACCAGCCTGCATCGACAATTTCCTTTTGATCGATCCTAATTTCCCCGCCTGCGTAACCAGCGGTAAAACCAACCATGAGGGAGTTAGGAAAAGGCCAAGGCTGGCTTCCGAAGTAACGGATATTCTTCACCTCCACTCCCACTTCTTCTTTGACCTCCCTTCTCACGCATTGCTCCAAAGTCTCTCCAGGCTCCACAAATCCGGCAATAACGCTGTACAGGCCATCCGGGAATCGAGAGGACCTGGCAAGAAGAATCTGGTCGCCTTTCTGGACAGCGACAATGATGGCAGGTGACATGCGAGGGAAACTGGCAAGGCTGCATTTGGGACAGACTTTGGCCCTTTCGTCAGTCTTGTCTGTGGTCGGTGTCCCGCATTGACCACAGAACTGGTGCGTTCGATCCCAGTTCACGATCTGAAGGGCACGACCTGCAAGAGTGAAAAGCTCATCTCCCAACTCTGAAAACAGCCCGCGCAGCCCTCGAAAGGCCGTGCCCTCAGGCGGCAGCGCATCCGGTCTACACTCTGCTGAATAACATGGACGGCCGTCGAGGAGGCCGAGAAACTCCTTACGAAGAGGCGTCAGGCTCAGAGAGGAGAGGTCCCTCACGCAGGGAATTCGGGCGCCCCCTCCCTTCAGCTCAACAAGAAGTTTATAGTCAGAAAAAGCAAACCACCAAGCAGGCTCATTTGATTCGCTGGTATTTTGGTATGAAGGTATGAAGTTCATCGCCTTTTTCTCCTGAAATTGCTTCCTTCCACCTTATCTTCTCCTATTCCGCGCACTACCCTTGGATAGGCTGATTCGAAGTCCCGCCATATTTCCCATCCGATTCGATTCTGGGTATGGATCATTTCGAGAAGTTCATGCCCAAATTCGATGAACTTGTCCGGAGAATCGGGCATGATGAAAAGCTTTCTGAGGTATTCAAAATTAGACTTGATGACTTTCGTTTCGCTATTCATCTTGCAGACAACTATGCGAGCAGGCTATAAAGGCTTATGACGCCTTTCCAGTGTCCTGAGTAATAGAACAGGTGAATAAGTTAACGCAGCCGGAGCACCCCGAGGGGTGTTCTTCCAGGCCGCAATCAAATTCGTCCAGAGCCATTTGAACGGCACCTTTCGCCTCATAGTCTCCCCGGGCAGCCCCAGGAGATGTAGCACTCCGACTGGCACGCTCTTCTGTGCCTACCCGGTGATGACTATTAAGATCATGGGGGCGTTCAAAACACATCTGAGGCAGTATTGCGGTCCTGAGAGAACACCCCCTGGGGCGCTCTGGCTCAGCTCAGTTTTGCGACGGATTTATGACTCAGGACACCAGCGACCATTGCTATAGTGAACCAAGCCACGCGAAGTCAAGTTTTTTTGGAGGGCACCCGTGTTATGCCAGATCACGTTCTTAAGGCCGAGTTCTCTGAAAGGGTGAACCGCTTTCAACGCATGCTGAGGGATGGGGAGATCGATGGGGCGCTCATTGTGCAGAGAACTGACCTATTCTATCTTATCCAGACGGATCAGAATGGACTGCTGTGGGTGCCTGCAGAGGGAGAACCTCTTTTCCTGGTGCGAAAAAGCTATGAAAGAGCCCTTCAGGATGCCCTCATCGGTAGAATTCTGCCCTTGAGGACCCTCTCCCGGGTGCCTGAGCTGATCAAAAAGCATGATGACACAAAGCCTGATCGGATCGGCCTGGAGATGGACGTCCTTCCGGCCAAGATGTACCTTTCTTACAAAGAGCTCTTCCCTGATGCTGACATGGTCGACATTTCTCCTCTCATTCGCTCCGTTCGCATGATCAAGTCTCCCCGCGAGATTTCCCTGGTGCGAAAAGCGGCAGCCATAGGGGACGAACTCTTTCTGAAGATTCCAGGGTTTCTCAAAGAATCGGAGACGGAAGTAGACCTCGCTCTCAGAGCAGAATCCTTTTACCGGAGCAAAGGCCATCCTGGTCTCGCTCCCATGAGGGCCTTCAACGTCCGCAATGTTTACGGCCACATCATGGCAGGACCGAGTGCTGCGGTTCCGAGTGATTCTCCCGGGCCGACAGGCGGCCCTGGAGCGGGTCCCTTCCTGTCCCATGGGGCTGGCTTTGGAAAAATAAGACCCCATGAGCCAATCCTAATGGATTATGCGTCCAATGTGGAAGGCTATATCGCAGATCAGAGCCGCATATACTCCCTTGGAGATCTTCCGGAG
>JAHECH010000239.1:630-6711 GCA_024641835.1 Deltaproteobacteria bacterium | reverse complement strand
GCCTGAGTAAAAGCATCAACTTTGACCCTGCCGCTGACTGTCTCCACTTCCGCCCCAAGGTAAGAGAGATCCGGCCGTTGGCCCACTGCCAGAATAATCCGATCGGCCTCCAGAGTGCACATCATCGATTCATCGAACTGAGGGGAGAATCTTCGGTTTTGGTCAAATACGGAAGTGCACTTCTTCAACTCTAGGCCGACCACCTGTCCCTCAGAGCTAAGGATGCGAGCCGGTCCCCATGAAGTCAGCAGCTTGACATCTTCCTCAAGGGCCTGTTCAACCTCTGATTCCAGTGCAGGCATTTCCTCACGGCTTTCTAAGCAAACGATTGTGACCTCGTTCGCCCCTAAGCGTCGAGCCGTTATGGCTGAGTCAACAGCGACATTGCCTCCGCCAATGACTACCACATTGCTGCCTGGCTTATCTCTCCTTCCTTCCTTAACCCCCACAAGGAATTCCAGAGCGGGAGTTGACAGTTCCTCTCCTTCGAGATCTATAGAGACATTCACCCAAGCGCCTGTGGCAAGGAAGATTGCATCGTACTTTTGCCTGAGGTCTGCCAACGTGATCTCCCGGCCTACTTCGACTCCCCGCATGAATTCCACTCCTGCAGAGACGAGTGATTCAACCAGTCTGGCAACCAGAATCGTAGACAGACGGTAGTTTGGAATGCTATAAGTCAGCATTCCACCCACTCTCTCGTTCTTGTCAAAAACAGTGACACGATGACCTGACTTTATCAGGTAAAAAGCCGCAGAAAGTCCGGCAGGTCCAGACCCGACGATAGCCACCTCTTTCCCCGTTTCCGTCTCCGGCTTCTTGATGAACCTCCTGACATTATCCAGAATATAGTCGCCAAGAAACCGCTCCACGCCGCGAATAGAAACAGATTCGTCATAATTCCCCCGACTGCAATCTCCCTCGCAGTAGTGAGGGCACACTCGACCTGTAATCGCGGGCAGAGGGTTTTGACAAAGTAATATTTCCGCTGCTCCGACAATGTCTCCTGCTCTGAGTCTTTCCATATATTGGGCGATTTCAACCCCACCGGGGCAAGCTGAACTGCAAGGCGTGGATTGAACTCTAGCTGGTCCGAAGAGCGAATGAAAGCGGTTCTCGCCAGTGAATGCGTTGCAGTGCTTTCCCCCCTTTCGAATGCAAGGGAAGATGTTTTCCGGGGCTCTGTAATACCAGCACCGTGTCTCTTGGCAGATATTACCACCGATGGTAGACCTATTCCTTATCTGAGGGGAAGCCACTGCTTTGGCAGCTTCAGAAAGTAAACCGTACTTAGCCCGAATATGCAGGTCTGTCTGGATTTGATGAAGTCTAGTAAGAGCTCCTATGGTGATCCCTTTTTCGTCCTCTTTGATGAAAGAAAGACCATCTATACCTTTGAGATCAAGAACGAGTTCAGGGTACTCAAAATGTATGTTGTCCTTCAATGTACCAAAAAGGTCTGTTCCACCAGCAAGAACCTTTACATTGCCTTTGTGCTCCCTCAGGATGGTTGCCGCAGCCTCAATCGAACTCACGTTGAGATATCTAAAAGATTTCATCTTGTCACCCCGGAGCTCTTGATTGTCTTATTCATGAGTTCCCATGCAAAGCGTTTAGTACCTTTTCTGGCGTAATAGGAATTTGGTCGATCCTAACCCCTATGGCATTATAGACCGCGTTGGCAATGGCTCGGGGGGTACAGGTCACGACTCCTTCCCCGATCCCACAGGCCCCGTATTCACCTGCTCCTCGCCATACCTCCATTAATACTGGTTCAACATCCGGGAAATCCAATATCGTCGGGATCTTATAGTCTATCCAGTTGAAATTGAGAGGCACCCCAGTTGTCTCATCATAGATAATTTCCTCCGTAAGTGACTCGCCCACACCTATACACTGGCCGCCAATTTGCTGGGCCTCAGCTCCCGAAGCATACATAACCGTTCCGCAATCGTTCAGCATCACTATCTTAATCGCTTTCGTTTGACCCGTGGTTACGTCTACTTCCACTTCAGCAAACGTCGCCATATAGGGGACTCCCGTCTTGTCACCTAAAGGCACTCTGCTAACGGTTATTGAAAGTGGAACCAAGTCACCCTGCCACATCAGATCTCTTACGGAAATGCTATTTTGCGTTGATGCCTTAGCAAAGATGCGCCCGGCCGCTATATCCAATTCCGCTGCTGCTGCACCGAGCTTGGGAGCTGCCATTTCAAGAATTTTTTTCTTTATCTCTACCGCTGCTGCCGTAATCACTTCGGACTGCAAGAAAGAGACAGAACTATCGGTTTGTACGGTATCCTTAAGGGTTGTCTCTGTGTCTACTTTTGACACCCAGATTATGTCTTCGGGCCCTATACCTAAGAAGCTTAAGGCTTCGGCACAGCCCAAAACATTGCACGTGTTTGACCCGGGCCCTGTCTCAACTGTTGGTGCCTCTAAGGTAACGGTGCAATCAGGGTTGATTCTTATACCCACTTGGATAGGACCGCGTCGTTTTTCCTGCCACTCCGCGTGCCATCCAGGGTGGAAGGAAAAGCCGATGCCTCGCTTTTTTCTTCCGTCATACATGGGTCCAGTGCCAGGCGTGTGTCGGTTCTTCCAGCCAATTCTTTTGGCACCCTCTTCCACGACGGCGGCTAAGCTTTTATCTGGCAGAGTCTCCCATTCATGCCCGAAATTCTTTACGACCAAATCCAAGGGATCCATACCTAGTTTTTCAGCCAGCTCATCGACAATACGACCGAGCATGAAATTGAGCTGAACATTTCCAACTCCGCGCATCATGCAGCCCGGTATGGTATTCGTATATACTCCGTAGGCCTCCATTTTTAGATTCGGAATATGCGCAAATGCTACTTCAGCAACTTCAGCCGGGGCATACTTCAGAGCGAAAAAGGTATGATCACAATATGCGCCAGCATTTCCGATTGCTTTGAAATAGCAACTTGTTATTGTGCCATCTTTCTTTGCTCCCATTTTGGAGTAATAGATTGCCGGTTGCCGTGTGTTTAAGAACCTTTCCTTTCTCTCGCTTTTGAATTTCACAGATCTACCAGTTTTCTTCGCTAACAGTGCGGTAAGAATAAAAAATGGCAGTTCACCAGTATCATTTCTGCCAAACTGGCCTCCCACATATTGGCTGATAACTCGCACCTTATTGATTGGCATCTCAAGCATTTGGCTAATATACATTCTCGTTTGGTCCGCTTCATAAGAATTGGACCAGATCGTCAGTTTATCGCCCTCCCAACGAGCTAGGCAGCACCAATTGTCAAGGGAGCCCTGGCTTGCGTTATGATATGTTGCTGTTGCTTCGACCACTAGATCCGCTTCCAAAAAACCTTTTTCTATATTACCCTTCTCTAAAAAAACATCAGGGCCTCCCACTTTGTCAGGAGGCAGGACATTATTGAAAGCGATTTCACCATGAATCACAGGGCCTCCCGGCTTCATCGCTTCGATGGGGTCTAAGACGAATTGTAATACTTCCCATTTGACATCAATCAACCTGAGGGCTTCTTCAGCTATCCGCTCACTCTCAGCGGCTACGGCGACCCCCGCTTCGTCGCCGACCCAGCACACCTGGTCGCTCAGGATGCGTCTATCACGGTAAGCTTTCCACATCATGCGCTCATATGAAACCGTATCAACGCCATCCGTCCATCCCGCGCTCGTCAGTTTAAGACACGCCACATCAGGGTCCTTGTAGGTGAGTATGCATTTCACATCTGGAAGTTTTTCTGCTTTTGTGGTATCAAGGTGCTTGATCCGCGCATGCGCATATGGACTCCTCAGTATTCTGCAATAGAGCATGTCAGGAAAACGGCGCTTGGTTGCGATATCATCTGCGTACTCTGCTCGGCCACTTGCTTTTTCCCACCCGTCAATTCTGGGTCGATAACTCCCTACATATTTCCGGGGCATTCGAGGCCTAAACCGCTCACCCATTTCTTACCTCCTTCTGCCAATCTTCTCTGCTGCATGCACTACGGCCTTCGCAATGGCCGCATAACACCCGCAGCGGCAGATGTTGCCGGAAAGAGCCCCTTTGATCTCCTCTGATGTTGGCTGGGGGTTTTGCGCAAGGAGAGCCTTGACAGCCATAACAAACCCCGGTGTGCAGTATCCGCACTGCAACGCGGTACCATACCCCGGTTCGCTTTGTTCAGCAAATGCTTCAACAACAGGGTCATTACTTGCCAAACCTTCAATGGTCAATATGTCGTGACCGTCCGCTTCTACTGCCAGAATCATGCAAGACAAAACAGCCTCACCGTTCATAATGATTGTGCACGCCCCACAGGCCCCCTCGTCACAGGACACCTTCAGTCCAGTCAATCCCAATTGCTCCCTGAGCAAATATGCAAGCGTATCTGCTTCATCGATGTCTCGCCCGACAACAAATTCGTGGTAGCTGCCATTGACTTTCAGCGTAATTTTCTTGGAGTCAGTCCCTCCCTCGGTTTCGCCATGTGCGCTCACCTGAGTTTTGCGATCTCCCGCCGCTGAGCCCTTGCTTTCAGACATAGTCTCTTCCTTTCCCCAATTTTTGGAGATCTCTGATGAGAACTGTTCTTGCCTTTTGCTCTGTACTATCTTTTCGCTGTTTCCGTGATGATAGCGTTGGCTCTGGTCAGCGAGGGCAAAGACTTCCCGGCCTTGAGTTCCTTAATAAGCTGCTTTTCAGACTCCTGCATGGCTAAGGCTTTTTCCGCTACAGATCTTGCTTCTTCGGGGCTGAGGACGAGAATCCCGTTGCTGTCCGCAATAATGAGGTCGCCCGGATGCACTGTAACCCCGCCGCACTGCACCACGGTGTTTATTTCTCCGCCAAACCCGAGGAGCTTGGTCGTCATGGCGCTGGTACCGCGACAATAAAGGGAGAAACCCGCTTCGGCGATCTCGTCAACATCGGTTGCGGGACCATCGACGATACCCCCGGCCACCTCTTTGAGTTGAGCAGCAAGGGTGACGACGCTGCCCCAGCAAGCATGGAGGCGATCACCGCAACGATCGATAACGATCACATCTCCAGATTCAGCCATTTCCATCACCTTGTGAACGACGGTGGAATCGGCGCCAGGAGTTTTGACTGTGACCGCCGGCCCCACCACATGGGGCTTTTTTAGGACTGGGCGGATGGCGGGGTCCATGAAACCATGGTGCCTCAAGTGTCCCACCGTGGCGGGCTCCACACCTTTAAGCAACTCCACCAATTCTTTGTCAGGCTTTGGTGCGCGATTTTTGATGATAAACATTGAGAGGCCTCCTTGTTGCTACGAGGTTCTAGGTCGGGAATAGGTCCTTACGGCGATGCTGCAGGGCCGGGAAAGTAGTTCTGATTCGGTTGAGGATTTCCAGGTCGATGTCGGCAACGACCGTGGAGACGCCGTCCGGCGCCTGTGCCACCACCAGTCCCCAGGGATTGATGATCATGCTTCGGCCGAAGCACAAGTTGTTGCGCGGATGAGGTCCCCATTGAGCAGCAGCGGCAACCCAGCAAAGGTTTTCGACGGCCCGTGCGCGCAGGAGCAGCTCCCAGTGGTCGCGGCCGGTCTGCAGAGTGAAGGCGGCGGGCACCAGGATAACCTGGACCCCCTGGTCCGCCAGCCGGCGGAAAAGCTCAGGGAAGCGGAGGTCGTAGCAGGTGCTCATGCCAAAGGTGATATCCCCAATCTTAAAGGTGGTCAGTGTAGAGCCGGGCTTAATGGTCTGGGACTCCAAATAGACGAGCCCGCCCGGAATCTCGACGTCGAAAAGGTGGATTTTCCTGTATTTGGCGATGATCTTTCCGTCCGGATCGAACACCACCCCCGTGTTATGGACTCTGCTGCCGTCCCTTTCCAAGAAACTTCCCAAATGGACGTAAACTCGGTGCTCCTTGGCTTTGCTGCGAATGAGCTCCAGACTTGGTGAATCGTCGAGCGGTTCCGCGTTTTCAGCCTTCTGCTCGTCGGGGCCGAGAAAATTACAGTACTCTGGTAGCATGATCAGGCGGACCTGTTTTTCCGCGAGCTCGTCGATCAGCTTTTCCGCCGATGCCAGATTGGCACCTTTATTATCCTGAGTGTTCATCTG
>JAHECH010000239.1:0-620 GCA_024641835.1 Deltaproteobacteria bacterium | reverse complement strand
CGAAACTCACTTTGGCGATTTCCACCATGATGTACAAGCCAATGCCCATGGGTGGTGTGGCGATGCCGATAAGAAGACCGTACACGATGATCAACCCGAAATGAACCCGGTCTATGCCGAACTGGTCCGCCAACGGCAAAAGAAGGGGCAATGTGATCAACATAGCCGGTATCCCTTCCAGAACACAGCCGAGGATCATCAAAAAAATAATCAGCAAAAACAGAAAGACATACTTGTTGGTCGTCAGCGAGAGCATGACCTCGGCGATTTTCTGGGGCGCCTGATCGAAGGCGAACATCCAACCCATAGCCGTGGAGAATCCGATGATAAACATGATGACCGTAGTCATGATCACGGTATCGCGTAACGCCAGCCATATTTTCTGCCAACTGAGAGTGCGGTATAAGACGCCTTGTACCAGAACATAGAGGGCTGCCAGAGCGCCGGACTCGTTGGCCGTGACCACACCTGTCAGTATGGAGCCGATGATGATAAGGGGGGCGACCAGGGCCGCGATGCCCTCCAGGGCGGTGCGGAAAATGTGTCTCAGAGGGGCCCGGGCTTCCTTTGGAAAGCCGTAACGGAATGATAAGAGGTAATTAGTTGAAATAAGGGCTAGC
>JAHECH010000238.1:3020-6750 GCA_024641835.1 Deltaproteobacteria bacterium | reverse complement strand
CCCTCGCCTTCGCTCGGGGCCAGGGGTTTCCCCCATAGATAAATCGTGAAAAGACAGCGCCCTCCCGCCAGTCACATCCAGAAAAGGCATCATCGGCCTTCCATGCTTCCGCAGCCATGCTTTAAGTCAGCCCTTATACCGCGGCGGGGGGGATGCCACCGAAGTCTTAAAGGAATTTTCACACGCGGCACTATCCCTTATCCCGGTTCATCAAGCTCGCGGCATAGCCGGCACCGAAGCCATTGTCAATGTTGACCACAGTCACCCCCGATGCGCATGAATTGAGCATTCCGAGCAGTGCAGCAATCCCCTGAAAGCTCGCCCCATAACCAACACTTGTGGGAACAGCAATGACGGGTTTATCCACCAGGCCTCCCACCACGCTGGGAAGTGCTCCCTCCATGCCTGCAGCCACGATGATGACCGAGGCATTTGCAAGTTTTTCTTGATAACCGAGGAGCCTGTGGAGACCGGCCACACCGAGGTCATAGATCGTATCCACATCGTTTCCCATGAAACGGGCGGTGATGGCAGCTTCCTCTGCCACGGGAATATCCGAGGTACCCGCGCTGATCACGAGAATCGTCCCTCTGCCCTGGGTTTTCACAGGATGCGCTGTGAGGGTAAGCACTCTCGCTTTTGGATGGTAGACACTTTCAGGAAACCTCCCCCGGATCTTAGCCGCCTTTTCATTGGAGAGGCGTGTCACCATAATGTTCTCTTCTTTTTCCGCCATTCGCTCCATGATGGTCAGGATATCCGATACTTCCTTGCCCTCCCCAAAAATGACCTCTGAAAGCCCCCTTCGAAGACTCCTATGGTGGTCAATACAGGCCACACCGACATCCTCAAAGGGGAGGTTCTTCAGCTTCTCCAGAGCCTGGTCTACGCTTGCCTCTCCCCTGCTCACGGCTTCCAAAAGTTCCTTCACGACATCTTTATCCAACGGAACACCACACCAGTTTCACGCTCAACGCTCTTTACTGTTTACGTGAAAAAGCCAGAATGCCCCGCTCGGAAGAGCGGGGATGAATGGCCATGGGGAGTTTAGAGAATATGACCCGCAAGCTAAATGGCTTTTTCTTAGAAGAAGCCCCGTGCGGAAGCACGGGGTTCTTCACTACCGTGTCCCAGAAATTCCTCTCATCATCTCCCGTCTCCTCCCTCACAACATCTCCCTCTCTTCGAGGAGAGACATGGATTGCTGACCAATGTTCGTAATCTTGCTGAGAGCTTTTGACAAGTGAATGCCCGCTTCGTAACCCACTCCGGAGTTGATCATGATCAGTGCTCTTTCGATGTGCGGTTCCGCTTCGCTCCAAGCCTCATGCCTGGCCAGGCCTTTCGCCAGACTGATCTCATGGGAAACCATATTCAGGAGCGCATGGATGACTCTTTCAGCCCCTTTTCTCTGCTCCTCCGGAAGACCCAGAAGAAACTCGATGCTCTGGGAAGTCCATATGAGGCCTGCTTTGATTTTTTCACTCTGGCAAAAGGCAATGATCGCCTCGTTCGTTTTCATGAGAGCCTCTCCTCAACCTCTCCCACTCCCGAGATACGTGAAGAACCCCGTGCCCAAGGGAGCCTTTGGCCTACACCTGGCAAGCTTTCACAAGCTCACACACTTCCATGAACACGTCCGTAAGCCGCAAGATGCCCACGATTTTTTTTTGACTTGTAACCAGCAGGGATTGGTGCTTGCCCATCACGAGTTGATGGATCGCCTCGTCAAGGGTGGCGTCTTCTCTGACATATTCTCCTTCCGTGGGCGTATACATGACCTCTTTGACCTTGATGTCAGCTGCTTTCCTGCATATTTCATCAAGAGGCTTTGACCAGAGATCATGAGTCTTGATCAGTGACCTGATGAATTCGGGGCTAAATCCCGTGTGGCTGATCCCCTTCAGTTCCAGTCGCTTGTAACCTGATTCCAATCCCTTGATCACATCCAGTTGACTCAATTTTCCAACCACCTTCTTGTTCTTGTCATAGACCAGGATAGCCCTGTGTTTATAGCGGTCCTTCCTGACGTGCTCTTGCGCTTCCTCCAAGGCGAGCACAGCTTCATGAAGGCTTGAGTCCTCGCTCACCGTAGCATACTCCTCAAGAGGAACCATGAGGTCCTTCACTTTTCTGTTTTTCATCGGATGCCTCCTGTGCTTCTTGGCCCAATAGCTTCTTCGAGCTGGTTTTGTAACGCTTCCGCACTATAGGGGAAGGCTGTCAGCTCTGTCAAGATTCACCGCTACCGGCGCACGGCGCACGAAAAAGCTATCAATGCGATACTATGTTCAACCCTGTACCGTGTACCTTGGACCGTATACCGTCTGTGGGGCTGCCCGGCATGACTATGAAGCGAATGGAGTCTGAAATATCCCCTTTACATCTCCAGAGATGTTGCGTTAGATTGAAGAATACACTTCTCATGAGAGGCTTTCGAAACCGATGACTCCATGGCCCGAGATCCTCGTCACCGCCGTGGGATTTCTCATCCTCATCATCTACCACCTCCACCTGACCTACCAGATTCGAACTGCACCCATGAGCACTTCCATGGGCCTCACGAACCATCTGCGCAGGGAGTGGGTGCAGACCGTCATGGAAGGAAAACGGGATATTCTGGCTGTTCAGACCCTTCGGAACTGGGTCATGGCTTCGAGCTTTCTTGCCTCTGCAGCGATCCTGATAGGGCTCGGGACCCTCAATGCCATCTTCAGCGGCGAGAGACCGACCGGGCTCTCCCAGGCCCTCAACGTGCTGGGCACTCATACCACCATCCTCTGGCTGGTTAAACTGATGCTCATCGTCGTGGATTTCCTTTTCGCGTTTTTCAACTTCACTCTTTCTATCAGGTATTACAACCATGCCAGCTTTGTGATTAATGTCCCTGCTACGGAAGATCCGATCGTGACTTATGATTCGGTGACCAGCATCATAAACCGCGGGACGACCCATTTTACCCTCGGCATGCGGGGGTTCTATCTCGCCATTCCGTTTATCCTCTGGCTTTTCGGGTCGGCTTTCCTGCTCCTGGGGGCGATCATCCTCACCCTCATCCTCTACAAACTGGACCGCACGCCTTGAGTTGGATTCCGGACCTGACGTCATTTGCGAACGTTCAAAAGTGCTCACATGGGATCCCAAAAGCGGATCTCTTTCAATGAGCCGCACGTCAAGAAGGGCTGAGGCCTTTTCTTGTGTTCCAAGTCTCCCGGGCTGGTCTTTTCTACGACTTATCTACGAGGGAAACTTGCCCCCTCCGCCGTTCCCCTCGCATCCGCTCGGGGCCGGGGCTTCCCCCACAGATAAGTCATGAAAAGACAGCGCCCTCCCGCCAGTCACTCCAGAAAAGGCCTCAGCCCTTTCTGAGGGTGGCTGGGCATGCAAACACTTTTGAACGCTTCTGGTAATTTAGATCTCCCTTTCTCTCATTCGTGCATTGATGTCGAGCTTCTCCAGACAGAGCTTCACCACGTCAGAGAGCTTTTCTTTGTTTGTCGCATAGGCCTCGAAGAAACTCCTCACCTCTGCTTCTCTGCCCATTCCACAAAGGGGAACGATCGACGTAATGACCCTTTCATAGTGAATCGGGTGGAACTGCTCGAGCCTCTGAAGGTTGGAGATATACCAATCCCACATCAAGGGCATGGCATTCGGGTTTTCAGACAGCGCGCTGATAGGAATGAATTTGTTCCTGTCGGGTACTTCGTCCAGAGTGTATTCCTGTGCC
>JAHECH010000238.1:0-2920 GCA_024641835.1 Deltaproteobacteria bacterium | reverse complement strand
CTGAAGGTTGGAGATATACCAATCCCACATCAAGGGCATGGCATTCGGGTTTTCAGACAGCGCGCTGATAGGAATGAATTTGTTCCTGTCGGGTACTTCGTCCAGAGTGTATTCCTGTGCCCTTTTGATGAGGTTCCTCTCCTTAAAGCAACCCAGAGCAACCAGAACATTCATCCTCTCATGCTCACTTTCCGAGGTCTTCATTTTCCTTGAAAACCAATCGAGCGCTTCTTCGCCTCCATGGAGAGCGCCAACCTGCATGACGCTCTTCATGATATCAGGGTGGACCTTCTCTCCGCGGATCAATGAGGAGAACCGGCCGAGGGCGAATGCTGAGGCATCTCCCGAGCCGTACAACACCGCATGATAGATCATCTGGTCTCTCAGTATGGAAGTCGTATGCCTCTCCCCTGGCTTGGGTTCGTACCCGATGGAGGCTAGGATTTTTTCGAAAAAAGATTTTCCGAAAGAGGCAACCTTTTCCCTTTTCTTCTTTAGCACGAGGTAAGCATGGTGAAGGTTGGCAGCAATGCTGGTCAAGGGCAGAAAAGCATCTTCATCGGAATAATAGATGAGATACTGAAGATAATCGTCAATGGACGCATCTCCCTTTTTCACCAGTGCGTACAGATCACCCTGAATACCCCATCGATCCTCCGGCTGAAGGGTCTTTCGGACAATCCGTTTACCCAGTTCTTCCAGATTCGCCGCTTCCTTGTACCTGACCCTGTAGAATCCTTTTTGACCGTCGTTGACTTTGTAGGCAACTGCACGGGGATCTATGTTAATGACTGCATCTTTCGCCTCCAGGAGTGCGTGCAGGACCTGTGGATCGCCGTGATCGAAGAATACCCTTACAGATATCGGAATCAACCACTCCTGGGTGGACTCGTTGGGAAGGTAGGTAAACCTTTCCTGGGTGACCATGAGCCGGTGCCCTTCCCTGCGCACATCAACGATGGGAAATCCCGCTTGCTCAACCCAGTTCTTCATCATTTTGCTCACCGGCATTGATGAGACTTCTTCCAGGGCTTCCCATAGATGATGGCTGGAGGCGCATCCGTATTCATGTCTTTTCAGGTAGACTCTCAGACCCTCTTTGAATTTTCCCTCACCCACGTAGCCTTCAACCTGTCTCAGGATGCTTCCCCCTTTATTGTAGATGATAGGGGCAGTACTGACATTGATCACCACATGCTCTCCCCCCGGGATCTCGATGGGAATGGTTTGACGCAATGCATCACGTTCCAGAGCAACCTCTCTCTGGCCGTGCAGGAACTGCTCCCATAGTTCCCATTCAGGATGGTAGTGATGGACAACGCCATAGCCGAAAAAAGTCGCAAAACTCTCGTTGAGCCAAAGATATTTCCAGTCATCCGGGGTCACGAGATTCCCAAACCACTGGTGAGCTATTTCATGAGCAATCACGACACAAATTCTCTCTTCCCCCGCCTTGGAGGTGGTTTCAGGATCATGAAGCAGCAAGTTCTCCCTGAAAGTAATCGCGCCCCAGTTCTCCATGGCCCCAGCAGCAAAGTCTGAGACGGCAATCAGATCCAGTTTCGGAAGGGGATATTTGATTCCGTAATAATCTTGTGAGTACGTTAGGGATTTTCTTGAGAACTCGAGACTGTACTTTCCCCTTTCCCCCATCCCCGGCATGGTTGCCACCCTGACCAGCACGTCCCCTGGATCCTCGATGAACTCGAACTCACCAATGCCGATAAAAACAAGATACGTAGACATCTTTGGGGTCTGCTGGAAACGGATCCTTTTCTTGCCATCCCCGAGAACTTTTTCCTCTACAACCGGTCCGTTGGATACCGCCGCCAGATACTCATCAACGACCATCTCCACATCAAAGGTCGCTTTTTTGGCCGGGTGATCAAAGCATGGGAAGGCTCTCCTGGCGTCGCTCTCCTCAAACTGTGTGATTGCGGCATATTTCTCTTCCCCGCGGGTTAGGTACTTGCTCCGGTAGAAGCCTGCCATTTTGTTGTTGATCTCTCCGACATAATCAACGGCCAGAGCGATCTCACCGTCCATCTCACCAGGAAGAGAGACCCTCAGCTCCTCTCTCTTCGGGTCAACAGCAAAGGAGCAGGGCTGAAACACTCCGTCAATACGAGCGCCGCATTTCCATACGGCAAGATCCAGCGCATGGAGGCATATGTCCCTGACCGGTCCATCAGCCAGAACCAGAATTTCTACCCTTCCATCAAACCTGAAGTGACCCAAGTCTGGTTCCAGGTGAATCCTGTAATTCACAGGTCTCAAGATACTCATCTCTTTCTGAGAACCTCCTCATCCAAGAACTTTGGGGGCCAATCGGATTCACCCTGAAGCTTCAACTCCTTCAAAATCATCATGGTAGCCGTACCGTGGGCAAGCAGCAGTCCAGCCTCGTTCTCTATGGCTGCTTCACCAAGACAGAGGGTCTTGCCTACTCTGATCCCTCTGCCCCTTGCTATCATGTGACCCTTGGCTGCGGGGGCAAGATAGTTGAGCTTCATCTCAACTGTGGTCATCCCAACCCCATCCTCGACTTGCGTATAGACAGCCCAGAAAGCAGCAGCGTCTACGAGGGAAGAGAAAACCCCTCCATGGACGTTGCCGAAAGGCTGAAGGTGCTTCTCCTGAACAGCCACTTCGAGCCTGGAGCGCCCCCAATCTAAGTCCTTTATCTCCATGGACAAAAGGGTGAAATAAGGGCATGTGTTGACCTGCTCCAACACTGCTTTCAGGTACTCTGGATTCAGTCTTCTCATGGCTCACCCCTTTTCCGGCTATTGTCCAAATCACCGCACCCCCATGGGGGCATAAGCGCTGACTTAATAGGCTGGTGTTTCTTTTTGTTCGATAGGGGTAGGGACATCACATTGGTTTGCGTCGCCCCTCCCTCCGAACCGGACTGGCGGAT
>JAHECH010000237.1 GCA_024641835.1 Deltaproteobacteria bacterium | reverse complement strand
AGGGGCCCACGTTCGCCTCATTGTTACGCGGGGCATCAAAAAGACGCCTTACCAGGATCCGAGGGTCAATGTGGGAGGCCCGACTGTGGTGATCATTGCGGAACACAAGATGGCGGTCCCAAAGACGGCTGAGACAGGGCTTCGCCTCTTTACCGTCCATGTTCGCCGGGGACGGCCGGATGTTCTAGATCCCAAGCTTCATACCTTGAGTAAGCTCAATTGTGTTCTGGCGCGTATCCAGGCAACGAAAGCTGGCGCAGATGAAGGGCTGATGCTTGACCCTCAGGGGTTCGTGAGCACCTGCAACTCAACCAACTTCTTTATCGTCCGCAAGAAACAGGTATGGACTTCCACAGGACAGTATTGCTTGAATGGGATCACACGGGGAGTGGTGATAGGTTTGTGCCGTGCAAACGACATAGAAGTGTTTGAAAAGGACTTCACTCTGGCGCAGGTTTACAGTGCGGATGAGGCTTTTGTTACCGGAACCTTTGGCGGTCTGACACCGGTCATATCCGTAGACGGCCGTGAGATCAACGCCGGCAGGAGCGGCCCCGTAACAAAACGTCTCCAAGCGCTTTACCGAGAAAAGCTCGAAAGAGACTATCCTCGCGCTGATTAGATCAGGACACTCAAACGAACACTTACTCTAAGCAATCGAAAAACAGCCACCTTCTTTTTCCTCTTAAGCCCTGGTACTTCTCGTGAAGAGTGTCGGGCTGGGTTCTCCTACCTCTAGGAATCTATTCTCCGCGAGGAACCCCACTTCTATGGCCACATTCCCTGATCAGCCCCTGTTTGTCGGCCCAACATGATTTCGGTGATCATAGACCCGTCCGCTTTCCTGCATCGTAATGCAGATCCACCTCTTTGAGCTTTCCGTAGGATTCCTCCTCGGTGAACACTCCCTCTTGAAAAAGGAGGCTGGGCCAGGGCGTCCATCATCTTTTGGCCATGAGCATTTCTTGAAGCTCACAAGCTCCTTCTCGTCAAGTCTCTGGGCCATTGATTACTCTTTCTTGGGAACGATTAAAGATCGTAAGACAAAGAAAACAATTCATAAATGGGCATTTCTGTAAAGCTATGACACATTCTCAAATGATGGGGCTTCTGGCCTCCGCCCTGTTTGCCCAACAAGACCTCTCCGACATGGGAACAAACTCCAAAAACAACGGAAGGCAACTATGGCCTGCACTATCAGCACCCCGGACGGAACCCGGCCAGACCTGAGAAACCGGAAAGATTCCGTGGGTGTGTTCTTAAGATTCTAAGTTTGCGGGCGAGGGGTCAAAGGTAAATGGTATCCCATCTGTTTGTTGCTGGATTAAGCTTCTTAGAATCTTAAGGGCCTCCCATTATTCTCAATGTATCAGGAAAGTCCTTCTCTCCAATTACTCTCTCCAATTAGGAAGAAAGCTGCAAATGAGTCAGCCTGGAGTGGGATATACTGCTATCAGAAGCGAAACGATCTCAAAGCTAAATCATTATCAGGCTAAAAAGTAGTTATTTATGCCCGTCCCTCTTCCCACTGTGTGCCGTCAGGCAGGGAGGCCTAAAAGGGAAGACATCCACTCGCCCTCTAGAGCCGCTCGCCCACCTCGTCTTTATGGGAGCTTTTGAGGTGTGACTTTGTCTCCCTTCCTAAGGGTCTCCCCGACCCTTTTGTAAACTTCCTGATCCTGTTTTCTGCGGGAAGCCTCTCGTTTTCCGAGAGAGGCCATGGGCATCCTGAGGCGGGGATTTGTCCTGAGCACGGCCTCGTGCCTTGCCAGGAATGCCCAGTAGAGGGAGGTAAAAGGACAGTCAGTCTTGGGATTAAAGGGGCAGAGGGTGCAGTAATCGCTCATCCTGTTGATGTAAGCCGGGCCCGACACATAGGGTTTGGTGGTCATGAGGCCAGCCAGGGCATACGTCCCCATACCCAGGACATTGGGCTCCACCACCCATCTTCCGTACCCACCATCGCCAGGCGCTTTTGCTGTCGGGGTCTTGCCTCCAGGCAGTTTGCGAAAACCATCGGTGCTTTCATGAACATGGCGGACAAACTCCCGCCATCCCAGGATCTGCCGGATGAATCCCTCTTTGCTACCCAGGGCCAACCTCATGCCCGCCATGTCGGAAATCACCCTGGATGGCAAGAGCCTGTAGATATCCAGAAGGGATGAGATGCGGGTGTGAAAGAGGCTCTCAGACCTGTGGGACATGGCATCCTCATACGGTCCGAAAAAGGGCAGGCATCCTGCCTTTGCCCAGGACCAGAGTTTTTCGGCATCCTTCTTAGTGGCGGGCAGAGCATCCAGGTCCAGTCTTCCGGGATGATGGGCAAAAACCTTCCCGATGAGTTCCGCAACCTCTTCCTTGATGGAATCCCTTGGAAAGGACCGCGGATCGGGCGCGGCCGGTCTGCCGTACCATGGAAGCCTGTTCTCCTTATCAAAGCAAAGCTGTACCTTCCCCCAACAGGTTTTTCATCCTCCATGAGGACACCGGTTGTCCGGCGGATAAAACGATAAAACATGTCCATCTTCCATGGAGGAGCCTTCTGATCGCTCTCTCTGAACTGCTCCGCTGTTGAAAGCCATCCCCCTCATGGGGGATGAATTGGAGAGATCCTTGATTCACGAGCCTTTCGAGATCTGCCCTCAGTTCCCTTTCTGCAGGCACCATGACCGGCAGGGGACCCAACTCAGGAACTAGGGGCTCAAGCGCTGTGGCGTAGTAGGGACCTTCAGCAATCGCATGCCGGACGGCCTGGCCCCTGTCGGCCTGCTCAAGGGCGAAATGGCGGAGGTTGGCAAGGATGAGGGCCAGTTTTTGTTTGTGATAAGGACGCGCCGGGCCTCCTTCCAGGGACTCTCCACGAGGACGATACCCAGACTTCTCGGGTCCTCCCGGGAGAGGGGACCCATCTCATCGGTCAGCTGATCATAGGGAACAAAAAGCCAGCGCCGGCCTTCTGGTTTTGCCTGCCGTCTGGCCAGTTCTTTCTTAAAATAGCTCATGGTGAGTAGTTCCTGGATGGATTACTTACCATGTTTATTGTTGCCAGACTACCGTATAAGTGATACCTTGGCTTTCTTCGCCTCACGTGCACCCTCATCCTTTTACATGGAACGTTGTGCTTTTTCCTTCATTGATGACCCTGAAGGTCTCGGTGGTGCATATGCTGAAAAGGATTTCCACGACAGAGCGGATCAGACTCGGCGTAAACACCGGCCAAACAAACCTGCCTCAATCCCCATCCCGTTGATCTCCAGTTGCGGAATCATGTTTGGGGACAGGGAGAGATAGGCAGAAAGGAGCAAGGATAACATGCGCTCACAGCCTGTGCTGGTAACCGGATCCACTGGGTATGTGGGTGGAAGGCTGGTGCCGCAGCTTTTGTCCTCGGGGCACCGGGTACGTGTCCTCGGCCGGTCTCTTGCCAAACTCCGGTCCCGGCCCTGGGCTTCCCATCCCCTCTTGGAGACGGTCCAAGCAGATGTTCTGGACCTGGAATCCCTGAGGAGAGCAGCTCAGGGGTGCTGGGCGGCCTTCTACCTCGTCCACTCCATGAGCGCCCGCCACAAGGACTTTGCAGAGGCGGACCGCAAGGCCGCGGTGAACATGGCCAGAGCCGCAAGTGAAGCCGGGATGGAAAGGATCATCTACCTCGGGGGGCTTGGCGAGGATAATGCATCCCTCAGCAAGCACCTCAAATCCCGAATCGAAGTGGCCAGGATCCTCCAGTCAGGCCGGGTCCCAACAACTTTTCTCAGGGCTGCTATGATCCTGGGCTCCGGCAGCGCGTCCTTTGAGATCCTCCGCTATCTGGCGGAGCGCCTACCGGTCATGATCACGCCCCGCTGGGTAAGAAACCCTGTCCAACCCATCGGCATTCGCAATGTACTGAACTATCTTCAAGGCTGCATGGAAAACGCCGAGACGACCGGAGGTACATTCGACATCGGCGGCCCGGATATTCTAACCTACCATCGACTCCTGGAGATCTACGCGGAGGAGGCAGGTCTTGCAAGACGTTGGATCATGCCGGTCCCGGTGCTCACACCACGTCTGAGTTCCTACTGGATCCATCTGGTAACACCGCTGCCTGCTTATATAGCCAGGCCCTTGACAGAGGGACTCCGGAATCCCGTTGTCTGCCGCGAGAATCGGGTCCGGCATCTCATCCCTCAAACCCTAATGACCTGCCGCCAAACCATCCGTCTCGCCCTCGGGCGCATCCGCAACCAGTGTGTGGAGACCTGTTGGACGGATGCAGGCCAACCCCCTGTTCCGGAATGGATCCAATGTGGGGATGCCTCCTACAGCGGAGGCGACATCATGGAGTCCGGTTACCGGATCGTCTTGGCGGCCACCCCTGCGGAGGTATGGAAACCCATTGTGAGAATCGGAGGCCCAACCGGCTGGTACTCGGCCAGGGGTCTCTGGGTCCTGAGGGGTGCCATGGACCGCCTCGCGGGCGGCATCGGCCTGCGGAGGGGACGCCGGGATCCTGTCCGGCTCTATCCAGGTGACGCCGTGGATTTTTTCCGAGTTCTCAAGGTCGAGGAACCCCATTACCTGCAGCTCCTGGCTGAAATGAGATTCCCGGGTGAGGCCTCCCTGGAATTCACGCTCCACCCCCTGGAAGACGACCGAACGGAGCTTCAGCAGTTGTCGCGTTACGTGCCCAAGGGGCTCTCCGGGCTCCTGTACTGGTACATCCTCTATCCCTTCCATCAGTGGGTCTTCCGGAGGATGATCAAAGGTATTGCGAAGGTTGTGGGAAAACCCGTTGTCCGCGGACCGGACCGTTTCGCGCTAAAACGCCACCATGCCTGCCACTTTGATCCCAGGGCCTCATGAGATGCTCCAAAGAAGGATCTCCTTGTTTGGTTTGATCATCAAGACCTATGAGCTGACCAACTACGCACTGGGCAGAGACTGGCTCTTCATCGTGGTCGCGGTGGACATCGCATGGGGAATGGTCCTCTCCAGCCTTGTCAGTGCGGTCACCTTTCTCATGGCTACAAAGGTTTTCTAGTCCTAAGGGGCTTCCCCTGATGCTGTATACCCTGTGACCTGATTCGTCCGACAGCCCAGACAATACTTCAACATTCTCCTGGGGAGCACTTGACATGCACTGGTTGCATCAATAAGTTTTCGCCCAATAATACCATTCATTTTCAAAAGGAGGCGTAAGATGGCTAAGGAAGACGTTCATGAGCAAAGGTTTGTTTGGGTGAAGGACAAGGCTGGAAATGAGTATGTGTGCCGCGTGATGGACCTGAAGGACCCTAAGAAGGTTTCTAAGGAGGATCTCAAGAACTGCATCGATGATGCATCGAGAGCGATCAACATCGGCGATTAGCGAAAGGTTGGCCTTGGAGTCAGTTCAATAACCGCGAACAGGGTCTTTAGGACCCTGTTTTTTTGGGATAAAGAATGGAATCAGCCGACAAAAGGGACAAGTACCTGAAGGTGAAAGACAAGGCCGGAAGAGAGTTCCTGTGTCCTCTGGATGCCTTGAAGAGCATCAACGAAGCCACAGAAGAAGAGCTTGCTGAGCGCGTAGAAGAAGCCGTGGTTGAAAGGTACTCCGGGGATATTAAGCTCGTCAAGTAGATACCCTGGCCCTGATTCACCATCGAGGCATCATCTGCGGCGTTGCCTTCGTTCCCTCCTCCTTGCGGCGTATATCTCGATACGCCTCAGTCGTCGCTCCTCGGCGCCTTGCATCTGACGCCTGGCTGGTGATAAGGAATTGCTCGAAACCCGCGTCCCGCGAAGAGTCCGAGAATTAGGCGGTGGGTTTGGGCTGGCTATCAGGCCCGCGGCACTGAAAGGGTTTTTGCTTCCATATCCGGACCTGTTGAGTCATTCAGGACTCCTTCCCCCTCGATGAGGAGGATGGGCGGGGGTGATGATAGAGGCCCTTTCCGTGGCTGCTACCCCGCTAACTCTTCTATCCCCCCATTCAACACACGGAGGACACGTACGGGCACCTCGTGCCTGGTTAAAACAGGTCGACAGGGGACAAAATGGATGAATTCTTGATGCGACCGGACGCTACCCCCGTGCAACGAGAGACGAAAAAAGGGTTAGCCAGTTCGGCTAACCCCTTGAGATCCTTGGTAGCGGGGACAGGATTCGAACCTCTGACCTTCGGGTTATGAGGGTATTCAAGGAAAAACCACTCAACTACCTGTTATCGCGATAATTATCCGAAATCTCAGACAATTTATTGACTTTCCAAGTCATTCAATAACGGCAATATCCGCAATAAAATCACCCAAAATTGAAAAAAGGTAGCCCAAAAAGTAGCCCACATTAATCATGCCGATTTGAACGGTCCGGACGATCCGGACGATCTGGACGATCCTTGCGCCGGCACTGATGATTGGCCTGGACAATAAGGGAGGGAACAGAGTGCGCCTATAGTTTATTGATTTTTTCCCCACCCCGACCCCCTTCACACACATACATGGATGGCAGATCGTGTGTGTGAGAAGTGCCGATATGATGGTTCAAGAATAAAATCACCATATCTTAGCGTGATCTGTAGAGATATCGGTTTAACCGACCGCCGAGTCACCACGATCTGGTGCCAGAATTTTTCCCGAATCGATTCGAGTTCTCATGTGTGATGTTTGCTTTGTGAGGAGTATCTCAGCAGACTAGGAAATCCCAAAGCTACGAGGTTGGCGGTTTACCAATTGGAGTGCCATCAGAAAGGACGTAGGGATCTGGAAACTGATATTTTGCATACTGTGTCTTGTCTATCGTGAAT
>JAHECH010000236.1 GCA_024641835.1 Deltaproteobacteria bacterium | reverse complement strand
GAGGCCGCAAAGCTGATTTCTTTCCCCCACTTCTTGTAGCCCATGCCTTCCCCCTTCAATCACCAACTGTTGTTGAGGGAAGAGTATAACCCAAAAAGCTATATTTTACAAGGAATATCAATAGATTATTCACTTTTTCGACGTCTGGGTTTTCCATCGCTTCCGCGAACTTCCAAGTTTAGACCCCAATACTCCAGGTGACATTTTTGGACAGGTTGTGCAAAGGTCTCGCTTTTCACGTAAACTTAAAAATGGAACAGATCCAAGTATTCTTATATTTCTCGGGCGTATGGAAGAAACGCACTCGTTTTTAGGCGTAGGCTGTGATCATGGCACTTTCAGAACGAAGCAAACACCCCAAGTGTCACAGCCGATTGCTTTCCCGGTGAGCCATCCCTCGACATGCATGCATTGAAAACCGGCGTGGGCGGCAATCCGCTCAATTTCCGGCTTGAAGAAATACCGCATGGTGTGGGTTTCCTTCAATTCAGCGACAGCCTGGGGGGGGCTGAGCTTGCGCACAAACACATGGTAGTGCACATCCACCCGGTTTTCATTGGGATGAAGAACCGGCTCTGCCAGTCGGGTGATTTTGGTCTGATCATCGACCATCCGCTTGATGCGGACCGCGGGGCGCTCGGTCAGAACCGCCGGGCCGTACCAGACGTCGAAGATGAAGACGCCGCCGGAATTCAGGTGATACTTGGCCGTTTCGAATGCCGCCGCCACATCGTCGTTGGTCGTCTGGTAGCTGATGACGTGAAACAGGGCGATCACCGCATCGAACCGCTTGTTTAAACGGATATCACGGATGTCGCCCGTTGTGAAGGTCAGGCAGTCGTCCCCGGCAGCCCTTTTTTCAGCCAAGGCCTGTGATCGGGCATGCATTTCCGAGCTGCGCTCGATGCCATGCACCGTGAAGCCTTTTTCTGCCAGCAGGGAGGCGTGAATGCCGGTTCCGGAACCCAATTCGAGGATGGTTCGGGCTGATGGATGAAATTTCCGGATCAGGCTCGCGACATACTCAGCCTCCGCCGCATAGTTCTTGTCCCGGTAGAGCAGGTCATAATAGCGGGCGTAGTCGGCAAAAACAGCTGTGCCGTTCTCTGATGCTTCCTCTGATTGGTTATTTTGGTTTTCAGACATGTATATATTCCCAGTCCTTCATCGGTTCGAAGAGTTTCTGGCGTTCTTTATTACGTGGGTGTTGGAGAATGCTTCCAACGGATACAGCAGGCAGAATATCTTCGCCGATGCCATTCTTTACGTAGAAACCCGTATCAGATAGTGGGAATCGGTAGCCCTGGCCAATTGAATAGCGGTAGAAACTGAACAGCATCCGCTAATTGATTTTTACTTGAGGAGAATTTTTTGCTCAAAGATTTGCCTGATAATTTAATTGTGATGAAACGAGATTTATGGCTTTTCCAAGATATTTCTTTGCCGCGGCTTTCAGGGAAACTGGCATATAAGGCCTTCGAGGTGGTTAAAGTTAAACAAACAAATAATGAAAATGTTGTGGGGTAATTTTCAATTCACAAGAATAGTTTTGACTGTCTCACAGACTTGGTTCAGTTGTTCTTCGTTCAAGGTCAGTCCCGACGGGAGATAGAGTCCCTGCCGGGCGATGCCTTCGGCGATGGGATATTTTTCATCTTGGAAAAGGCCCATATCATGGAAGACAGGCTGTTCGTGCATGCCCAGGAAGAATGGCCGGGTTTCCAAACCTTTATCCTTTAGTTTCTGCGCGAATTGGATGGCGTCCAGGCCCGTGCTTTCATCGAGGACGATACCGTACATCCAGTACACCTGTTTTGCCCAGGGTTCCTCCACGGGCAACTGGAGGCCAGGGATGCCCTGGAGTCGTTCCGTGTAGGCCTTCCCCATCCAGCGTTTTCTCGCAATGATCTCCTCCATGCGTTCCATTTGGGCAAGGCCGATGGACGCCTGCAGGTTGGTAAGGCGGAAGTTGTGGCCAAGCTCGGTGTGATAGAAGCGGCGATGCGGAAGGAAGCAGAGATTACGCAGGCTTCTTGCCTTCTCGGCGTAGGCGGGGTCATTGGTGAGGACCATGCCGCCTTCGCCGGTGGTGATGAGCTTGTTGGCGTAAAAGCTGAAGATGCTGAGGTGGCCCAGTCCGCCGCAGCGTCTCCATTGGGGGTTCGTGGTGGCGCGGCCGGTCAGATACTCGGCGCCGTGGACCTCGGCGGCGTCTTCGATGATCTTGAGATTGTACTTTTCGGCAAGCTCCAGGATCGGATCCATGTCCACGGGGTGGCCGTAGATGTGAACGGGCATGATGGCTTTTAGCTTGCCGTCGCCCTTCTTGATTTCCGCTTCGACCTTTTCCCGGACCTGGACCACGTCCATGCACCAGGTGCGGGGATCGCTATCTACAAGGATCGGAACGCCGCCGTTGTAGATGATCGCCTGCGCGCAGGAGATGATAGTGAAAGTGGGCATGATGACCTTGTCGCCCGGCTGCAGGCCGATGCAGCCGACAGCCGCCTGGAGGGTGGTGGTGCCATTGCTCATGGCGATGCCGTATTTCATGCCGCAGTATGCGGCCCATTTCTCCTCAAATTCATCGATGAAACGGCCGGAGGAGGAGATCCAATCAGTGCGGAGGCACTCGTTGACGTATTCAATCTCCTTTTCGCCGATGAGGGGTTCGTTGACGGGGATCATCCGCGATCCTCATCGAACCGGGTCTTATCGCCGGCGCCGACAAATGGACCCTGCTTGACTTCGATCATTGACGTTTCTTCCAGCATTTCGAAGGAGTGACCGCCACCGCAGAGGAGGATGAGGTCGCCTGAGTGCAGAATCCGGTCGCCGATGTATTTCTTGCTGGAATCATAGAGCTTTACCTTCACCTTGCCCCGCCGGACAACGAGGACTTCCTGCGTGTAGAGGACCTGCCGCGTCATCATATTGTGAACATGGGCGGCGATCTTGTGTCCCTGGGGATGCTTCATGTAGGCCACCTGCTGAGAAAAACTGCCGGGTGTGAAAAATTGAATGCCCGGCTCGTCATAATCGGCCCGAATGATGAGGGCGATGGGCTCCAGGCGGTGGGTAATGGTTTCGATATTCTTATCCATATTTTCCCCTAATTATCGCTTTTATATCCATATCATGATGAGAAGAAGTAAAAAATTAACCTCTTTTATATGCAAGGATTTTTGAGATTGCCATCTTCTAAAATGCAGGATTTTTTCTTAAATATCTTTTGCCTGGTAATACTTTTGTAAACCCTTGCAATAACAATCATAAACAATTTAATAATTGACACAACGCCTCGATTTTTTCCTCTTCCAGTCCCGGGTAATTGCCAATATACCAGCCAAAAAAGTGGATATGATTGACATTCGGATAACGCTCAAATTCATTTTCCATGATTTTGCGCAAGTAAGGCTGGCGCAACTGGTTGCCGCCACCGGAAAGACCGCGCCGGAATTCGACACCGCTTTGTCGTAACGACTGCTCGACCCGGTCACTAAGCGACGTATCAGGTTCATTGAGCACCAGAGTAAATGCGTAATTGCAACTTCCCTCGATTGCAAAATCGGTCTGGTATTTGCTCGGGTCAAGACGTGAGAGGAACAGATCAAGGTTTCGCCTGCGTATCTTGTTATTCTCATCCAGCCTCTTGAGCTGTGAACGGCCAATCACTGCGCCGATCTCAGTGGGACGGAGATTGTACGCAGGAAAGGCAAAGATAAAGTCTGGATTCAGATCGGGATGGTTTGTTATGTATGAGCGCCTGATCTCGTCTAACGTCGCTTCGCGTACCATCCCGTGTGAGCGCAACATGCGCACAGTTTCATAGACAGTTCGATCGTTGGTGCATATCACTCCGCCTTCGATGGTGCTCATGTGGTGGGCATAGTAGAATGAAAAATTGGACATGAGCCCAAACGTGCCAAGTTTTCGCCCATTGAAGGTCGCACCATGGGACTCGCACACGTCCTCAATCAAGGGGATGTTGCGCCGCTCCAGTTCATCCAGCAGTTGCTGTACGAGAGCGTTGTAGCCAAGGATATGCGTAATAAATACAGCGCGGGTGTTGGGGTTGAGCCTGTCCAATACCTGAGCTGTATCCATTCCTAACGTGTGCCGGTTAATATCTACAAAAACAGGTGTAAAACCGTTTTGGAGAACTGCCGCAATGTCGGAGACCCATGTTAGCGTGGGAACAATCACCTCTCCCAACCCGTAAAGATGTTTCATGGCGGCCATGGTTACCAGGTTTGCAGACGAACCGGAGTTGACAAATAGGCTGTACTCAACGCCGAGCCATCTGGACCATTCTTTCTCAAAGGATTCCACCTGATCCCCTTGGGTGAGTTTGGGCACACCCTTTAGGAAATCAATGAGCACGTCCAAGTCTTCCCTCGTGATGTTATTTTCCATCAGAGGCCAATCAAATCCCATCCTTCAACCTCCCAAAGAAATTGCCCCTTTTCACCACTCCGCATAACCTGGAAATTGGTATGAGTTCAAGTTTTTGAAAGACGCCATTCCCGATCCATTTCGTATTCATAAAGCCGGGATGTTACGAAATCTGAACGTGCTTTCTCTCCAGCCTGTGCCGGCTCATTTCCTTGATGTGGTGGAGCGTGTCCAATCCGAATAAGTGCCTGATTTTATGAAGATACCTGGGACTCTCGTAATAGGTGTGAAAAGCATAATCCCTGAAACTCAGCACCTCGCCCGGTTGAAGGTACTTGGTGGGTAGGGGAAGGGTCTCGTAGGCATATTGGGAAAAGGCTGCCCAAGAATCTGGAAGCGGCCATTGCTCCGCGAGGGCCAGGTGATAAAGCTCAGACCCCGGATAAGCCATGGCACAGTAAATGTTCGCCCACTCTGCGTTGATGTCCAGCATGAGTTTGAGCGTCTCGTTCATTGAATCAAAATCATCCTCGGGCAGGCCGAAAATAAAATTGGCGCATATGTACATGCCAACCCTGTAAGTCATGTCGACAATCTTCTGGACCGTCTCTATTTTGTAACCTTTGCGGGCCTCTTCAATCACCCGCTTACTTCCAGATTCAAAGCCATAGGCCAACCAGTTGACTCCCGCTTCCTTCATTTTATGCACCATTCTCTCGCTTACTGTGTCCACCCGTGCATAAGCCCACATATTCAGATCATATCCTCTTTCCGAGATTGCGTCGCAGAGAGACACAACCCTTGTTTCGTTAAAGGCGAACATTTCGTCTATAATCTTAATATTCCGGATTCCGTAGCGTTTGACAAGAAAATCGATCTCTTCTACCACCCGCTCTGTGCTACGGAATCGAATGGTGTTCTTGCCGAAGAGGGCATTGATGCAACAGAAGTTGCAGTGGAAAGGGCAACCGAGTGTGGTGTACAAGATCCCGTAAGGATGTCGGTGCTCTATGTCATTGAAGCAATGCCAGTTATGGGCCCTGTACTTTTCCATAGGCAAAAGGTCCCAAGCGGGCATGGGGAGGTCATCCAGATTCTTCCACAGGGACGGCCGGGGGTTGGATTGTATGCAACCGTTTTTCTTGTACCAGAGACCCTCGATCCGGTAATCATCGGATTTGTTTTCGAGCGCTTCAAGCAGTTTCCGTAGCGTGTAAAATCCCTCCCCCTGGCAGACAAAGTCCGTCTCTTCCTCCATCAACGTCCGCTCGGGTAGTGCACTTGGATGAAGCCCTGCCATGATTATTTTGATATCCGGGTCGAGATCCCTCAGATGAAAGGCGATCCTCCCTGCTCCGGTCATGTTCATGGTTGACGCCGAAGGATTGGTTCCAGATACAACAATCGCAGCGATGCGTGGTGCGACTTCTTTGATTTTCTCTGCTGTCTCTTCATAGCTCCAGTTTTCTACCTCCGCATCGCAGATCTCCACGGCATACCCCAGGCTCCGCAGATATCCACCCAGAAGGGCCGCCCAGAATGGGGGTTCGACCGCTGTCAGTTCAAATGCGCCCAATTTGCCGTACAATTGTTTTTGGCTACCTGGCTTTATGAATACAATGTCTGTCTTGCCCAAAACGAGCCTCAGCCCTGTTTTTATTCGCCTTCGCCAGAATACACTCTTGGTTGTTGGAGCAAACTGGACCTGCCTGCTGTGTGCAAGGCTTCGGTCCCAGAGAAGCTGGAGGGATCTGACACCACAAGTTTTTGTGTTAAAGGTGTGTAGATAAACACCACCTCCCTGTTAGCTATAGCGTGCCACATCCAAGACCACCCTTTTGATCTCCGGCATCCCCACATAAAAGGCCTCCTCCAATGTATAGCCCGCCGGGGTGGGGAGGTCGGGGCAGGTAACCCGGCCGATGGGAGCCTTCAAATACCGAAAGGCTTTCTCTGCGACCATGGCTGCAATTTCCGCGGCTACACCGCCTGTTTTCCAACCTGTATCGGCGATCACCAAACGGCCTGTCTTAGCGACCGAACTAAGTATAATCTCTTCATCAAGAGGACGTAACGTCCGAGGATCGATGAGTTCAACGTCGATGCCGTCCTTTTCCAAATCCATTGCCGCTTGGAAGCCTTCCATGACCAGATGGGACACGGTAACAAGGGTGACATCTTTCCCCCTTTTCCGGATTATTCCTTTGCCGATGGGCACCGTGTACATCTCTTCAGGAACAATGCCTTTTTGCTTGAAATTGAACCGATGCTCTAAAATAAGGACGGGATTGCTATCCTTTATCGCTGCCAGCATGAGCCCCTTTGCGTCGAAACAGGTGCTGGGCATAATGAGCTTTAAGCCCGGGACATGCATGAAAAGACCCTGCAGGGCCTGTGAATG
>JAHECH010000235.1 GCA_024641835.1 Deltaproteobacteria bacterium | reverse complement strand
AATGGGTTTGCCCTTTTCTGCAAAATGCCTGACCGCCTCCAGCACCTTGTCATTGAGCCTGATGTATTCCGGAGCCCTGCCGCCCGGGATCACAAGAGCATCATAGTCCGCTGCTTTCACATCGTCAAAAGCAGCGTTCAGGGTGAAATTGTGCCCTCTCTTTTCACTGTATGTCTGATCCCCTTCGAAGTCATGGACTGCTGTGCGGACCATTTCGCGAACGTTGATTGCCGGCATTTCAGTGTGATAGCTTAGAGCCCCACCCTAATCTAAACGAGCAGCAGCCTATTTTCTAAAGATTTTCTTGATTTTTTCTTTAATTGTGCTAATAATATTTTGATTCAATCAATAAATCCTTTAATGGAGTCATAAATGGAAAAGAATTTTGCCAAAACCCTGGGCCAACGGGTGCTACAACTTCGGAAGAAGCTGAATCTAAAACAAGAAGAATTAGCCCGGGAGCTAGGGGTCAACCACGCCCAGATCATTTCACAAATCGAGCGGGGTGAGCGTGAAATCAAGGCCTGGGAGTTGGCAAAACTGTCAAAGGCACTTTTCGTCAACGTGAATGATCTATTAGCGCAAGAGGATTTAGGGGTTGATCAACCTGTCCTTTGGAGGGTTCTACCCTCCAAGGAGCACGAGATTAAAGAAGCGCGGTTTCTCAAACACTGCAAGGAATATGCATTATTGGAAGATTTGAGCGGAAATACTCGATCACGCCATTTCCCGCAGCGTGAAGTCGATCCACAAGCCATAGATTATCGCGACGTTCCTAAACTCGCAGATGATATTAGCAGGGAGTTTGGACTTGGAACACGACCTGCAGCTTCTCTGGAAAAAACACTCGAAGATCAATACGGCGTAAAGGTCTGGTATGAAGATCTGGACGAAGGGTCAGCCGCAGCCACTATCGGGGACTTCGGACCAGCTATTCTGATGAACAGGAACGAGGCTCCTTGGAGGAGGAATTACAACTTCGCTCATGAACTCTTCCATTTAGTCACCTGGAACAGCATTCCTCCCAGACAGCTTCAAGAAAATAAAGCTCTATGGGAGAGGATTGAGAAGATTGCCAATTCTTTTGCGTCTTGCGTTTTATTGCCAGCTGAAGCCGTGACTGCGGAGATACAAGAGCGGGCAAAAGAAAACCAGATTGAATACAGTGACCTTATAGAAGTCGCGCGTAAATTTGATGTATCCACTGAAGCGCTTCTATACCGAACCATGAGCCTCAGATTGATTAATAGAGAAACGGTGGATTCCATACTTAGCGATACTCAATTCCGCAGTATGGATAAATCCACCATGTCGGCCTCTTGGTGGAATCCTCCAGAATTGCCAGAACGTTTCGTTAGGCTTGCCTATGTCGCTTACCAGAAAAGCCGTCTGTCCAGAGCGAGGCTAGCGCAAATGTTGGAAACCACCCTGCCCGATGTGACTGAAACCCTTCTGAGATATGGCCTCGATGACCGCGAAACCTACAAAAAGATCGATCTGCGTGATTCTTGATGCAATGGTTGTGATTGAGGCCCATGCACTTGGAATTTGGGATAATCTCCTCGACAAAATCGACGCTATAATACCCTCAACTGTTGTTAAAAATGAAGCTTTCTATTTTGATACGAAGAAGAGTGGAAAACGCGGCGCCATTCTGATCAGCCAGGCGGTCGGTTCTGGAAGGGTTGCAGAAATAGCTGCGACGGTTACGGAGCTTCAAAGTCTTCAAAGCACGCTAGACTATGCCACACGGCAAGGTCTTCACCTGGGCGAATTGGAAGCACTCTCCCTCATTAATGAGGGTAGAGCAGAACTAGAGGGTGCGTTGTTTTGCACAGCTGACGGGGCTGCAATTCGCGCATTGGCTCTTCTTGGCCATGGAGAGTCTGGAATCTCCTTTGGAAAACTGTTAACAAAAGTTGGGCTCCAAAAACCTTTACGCCAACATTTCAGAGAGGATTTCTTTAAAAGACACCTGGACAGAGGATCGCAAGACCGAATCACTGGAATGGGCCGACAAAAATAGTTCAGAAGCCCACAATGGCTTGCTATTGTTCTTGATAACAAGAGGGGACGGCTTAAGTGGATAGGGGAAAACTACAACTTGCGTCGCTGGATGATTGTGCTTCCGGGTCCGCCCTACCACCCAGCTTGATCAGAAGGCGGCCAAAAGGCTAAGGAAGCAGCGCTCTAAACCGAATTTGCTACAGCTTCGTTAGGCATTTCCAATCAAGATCATGGTTAAACAACGATCATCGCTCTGAGTTGTGGGGCTAGAACAGTTCAAGGGTTACCTGAAACCCACGGAAGCCGCGTCAGCCATTCAGGCAGCCCGCTTGAATGCAATCGACCTGCTTCAAACAGCAAGGCTGTTGCATAGTCACGGCCGGTATCCACACTCCCTCGCTTTTTCAATTTTGGCCCTGGAAGAAGCAGGTAAAGTCCAGATCGTGATGGCAATGGTAATGGGATTAATGGAAACGCCCGCTGAGCTTTGGCGCGATTACAGGCATCACAAGGCCAAGACCGAATTTTTCAACTTTGCCATCGAGATGAGAGCGGGAGCTACCTTCCCACAGTTGAGCCAAAACTTTCTTACTCGGGTGAGGGACGCGGGGCCGACCCCAGAGGACCTAGACGCGACAAAGCAATTGACTCTGTATAGCGACTGTTTTGTTAGCCCAGAAGGTCCGGCGGTTCACTTACCCAAAAACGTTGATTGGAAAAGGCAATGTGAGCAATTGCTTGTGGAGGCGGGCATACTGGTTGGCTACCTGCGAGACTACCAATCCGCTGAACTAGAGATATGGACGAAGTATGCAGCTCTCGCACGTGAGCGCGGAAAGTCCTTCGCCGAAGTAATGAAGCCACTTCATACTGAACTTGTGAAGAAAGGGTTTATCACCGCTGAACAATGGACGCCTATCTGGAAGTACATGGAGGACATCGGCAAGGCGATCAAGAAGAATTCCGATAAGAAGGATGCCTAGTTGGGTAAAGGGGTGCTTCTAACTCCCCTCCCCACACCACCCCCGGCAAGCCGGGATCTTCAAGATGCCGGGCGTTCAAAACGGATTTGAGCAGGCGGCGCGACCGTTCAGTCGGCGCCGCCGCCGCTCAATGCGTTGTTGGAAGCCTTTTAGAGGAGAGACCATTGGCAGAAAGTAGATCACACAAGCGAGGTAAAGGCCGTGCGGCAAGGACAGAGGTGCCGATTTCGCGAAACCGCCGTCTTGACGCAATTAGCGGTCACCATGCTATCGAAGTCGAGCTGGGCGGCACTCCACAGAAGATCAACCGAGCTCTTTCCCGATTGAAGAACCAACGGAACAAGAACAAGATCTTGCGGGTTCCGCAAAGGGATATGGACATGGCCGTCGAGCAGGCGCGCAAGAAGAACATTAACGTGACCGTGACCAACCTGAACAAGACCAAGAGAAAGAAGGCATAGCACGGAGTCTGTTTTGTTACTGGGCGGTGCGGGAACTGGGTCTTAGTAATACGGCCATTGCAAAGAAGTTGGTCATGAGCCAGCCGGCAGTGGGATACGCCGCAAGGAGGGGGGAAGTCTAGACTTATTTACTTATTGACGGACGTCCCACTTCTCGGGAGGAATCTTTCGCTTGACAGAGGGCCTTTTAATGGGTGACCCCAAGTCCACCTAACCATCAGTTCTCGGGCTTGGTATGACATCAATCTGCTGACCAACAAGACCGCCGGTATCCTTCTTTGGTTTGAAGGTAATTGAAGGAACGAGAGTTTCAGAGTACGTAAAACCCTCGGTTTCCCTAACATCGCCGTACTTCGCCCTTAATTCATCTACGGGACCAGCGTCCAAAGCCTGCATGGGGCAGCTGATAACGCATACCGGTTTCTTACGCTCGGCCCATCTATCAATACACAAGTCGCACTTACGCATTTTAGCGTTCTTCTCAGTCCCAAACTGTGGCGCCTCATAAGGACAGGCTTCAAGACACAGACCGCAGTTATCTTTCCCCAGGCATGCATCTTCGTCTACTGTCACGATGCCATCCTCAACCCGCTTACTAATTGCATTGGCTGGGCAGGCGGAAACGCAGGCAGGTGTCCGGCACTGATAGCAGGTTGTGGGCAGAAAAGCAACAAATAGATTGGGGTACTTGCCCTTTTCTATAGTCTTCACTCTTATCCAACTGGCCGGCCCGGCTGGCACGTCATGCCAGTCCTTGCAGGCTACCACACAGGCGAAGCAGCCCATACAACGATTCTGGTCGATATACATGCCGTACTGCATACTTAATTAAGCACCTTCTCTATTTGCACCAGGGCAGTGTTAGGAGTAAAGGCTCCACCCGGTGAGGTTACATTTCTGGTGAGTACGTTGGCGCAGCCGCCGTGGTCAATTCCATTCTCATCAGGGGCATACCATGCCCCCTGTGGGAGGGCAACTACCCCGGGCATGATCCTTTCTGTTACCTTGGCTGGAATTCTAACTTCTCCCCGGTCGTTAAAGACCCTGACCATATCCCCTTGGTTGATGCCTCTGGACTCGGCATCAAGGGAGCTGATGCTAATTGCCTGGATTTGTAACTCGCGGAGCCACGGTAGATTATCAAACTGACTATGCGCTCGCCGCTTAAGATGGGGGGTGATGAGCTGCAATGGGTATTTGCCGGCCAAGGGATCATTAAGGCTCTCCCAGGTCTCCATATACTTGGGGATAGCTGGTATCAGGGGATTGTTCATCCTGGCCGCTATATCCGAATAAATTTCTATCTTCCCCGATGGAGTGGGAAATGGTTTATGCTCTGGGCCCGTGGCTTCTTTATCTGAGACCCCCTCTGTTTTATCGCGCTTGACCCTGAAGATGCCTTCTCTCCTCAGGGTATCATAGTCTGGCAAGTCCACCTCTTCGGATACTTTGGCTACTATGTGCCTCACCCATTCCTCATCTGATTTATCTCCATAATCGGTAATGCCCAGTTTCAATGCCAGAGCCTGACAGATCTGTAGCTGGGATCTGGATTCACCCAGTGGCTCTATAGTTTTGTTGAGAATACCGTAGACTCCACCACCTCTTGGAGCAACTATGTCATTTCGTTCCAGGAACGTGCACACAGGCAACACGATATCAGCAAATCTAGCCGTGGCTGTCATGAATTGCTCCATGACCAGGATGAAATCGAGCTTTCTAAAGGCCTCTACAGTCTTATTAACCTCACCGAGCTGGTTAAGGTAGTTGGTATTGGATAACCAAATGAACTTATAGTCGGCGGGATAACCGCCCGCTTTACCCTTAAGGATAGCATCGGCAAAAAGACTCACGTTGACCCTGGCACTGGAGTTCACTGTCGCACTGCGGTAAGGGAGAGCATTGGGGCGCGGCGGCATCCCCACCTCGACTTGATTCCGCGGGCTGGGGATTTGAGGGCTGAAACTCAAGCGTCTGGATGGGGTAGACTGCCAGTTCTGGACTACCAGGTTACCCGTGATTGCTTCCAGAGCAGCAGCCGCCCGGTGGTACTGCTCACCGAAGGCACTACGGCCCGCAGCAATGCTGGTGGCAAGTGGTGCCGGCTTATCACAGGCATACTCGCGAGCCAGGTTGGCGATAGTCGTCGCCTGTACGCCGCTAATGGTCTCGGCCCATTCAGGCGTCTTGGCCACCCCATCTTCAAGGCCAAGGACATAATCCCTGAACTTATCAAATCCAACCGTGTAGGTATCGATGAAGTGTTGGTCCTGCAAATTCTCTTTGATTGTCACGTAGGCCATGGAAATCAAGACAGCGGCATCGGTGCCTGGTCTAATGGGAATCCATTGGTCAGCGAAGGTAGCCGCCGAGTCAGAGTATCTGGGATCAACGGAAATGATTCTGGCGCCCCCTTCCTTGGCACGAGCCAGATACAAGGGAGTGTTGGTTCCCTGCTCGGTGGTAACCGGGTTCCAACCCCACATGATGATGAGGCGTGAATTAAGATATTCTTCAGGTGCGTGCTCTGTCTGGGCAAACTTGCGCCGCGTTCCATACGTCACGCCGGCGGAAAAAGTAGCCCCTTCATTCGAGATAAAACCCCACGGAGCGGTATAGCCGCCAAACTGACATAGCAGTCTATGAAAAGCTGCCACATGGTGCAGGGTATGTGGATCGCACATGGAGCAGAAGTGAAGGATGGAGGCATTGCCATAGGTGGCTTTGACCCTCTTCATTTCACGGGCTACGGTTTCCAACGCTTCGTCCCAGGAAATCCTAGTGAATTCGCCGGCGCCTCTGGTTCCTGTCCTCTTAAGTGGGTAGAGAAGCCGGTCGGGAGCATAGACGCGTTGACGGTAGGCATGGCCCCGTGCACACATGCGAGGTCGCCCTTCCCTATCATCGGGCTCAATTCGAATAATCTTGTTTCCCTTAACGTGCACCTTCATTTCGCAGGTACCGCCGCAGTGGCTATTACATATGGTACGGACTATCTGTTCTTCCCGGCCGTCCTTGTCTTCCTTCATCTTGTTCTCCAGACTCGCCTTTCGCCCCTCATGCGTGAAAAGGTCTCTTCTCGCTACGAAAAGCACCGCGGATAAGTTCTACCGCAGGTTCAGCCACTGTCGTTCGACCCAATTCTGCCTGAGATCTCTTAGATCAACTGACGTTGGTATATTAGGGCGCTGGTTTCCGGTTGTCAACGCATTCTGGTGCAGCCCAGGGTATGATTAGGGGACGTTGTTGAGTATCTTTACCTACTCCGGCAGACTGTGGCAAATGATGGGGAGGTAGAGGAATGCCGAGGCAAGCGAGGCTGGATTGTTCAGGAACACTTTACCATGTGAT